>JAFDHD010000008.1 GCA_019308995.1 Deltaproteobacteria bacterium
CCTGTGTGCTCGGTTACTCCATGGGCGGACGAATCGGACTCCAGTTTGCGTTGAAATATCCTGAAATGGTTACGGGGCTGGTCTTCGCCAACAGCGGCGTTATGTTGCCAGACATACAGCCTTCGCCTGAACAGATCGCCGAGATGATGGAACGCCGGGAGCAGATGATGGATTTGATAGAAACCGATGATATCGAGGCGATCGCTGACGCCATGGCTGAGCGTTCTCTTTCACCCGGCTTCAAGGACAAGGAGCCAGCTACATTTCAAAGATACAAAGAAGTCAAGCTGCAAAATAATCCCAAGCCATACCTTCCAATTATGCAGGCCATGACCGAGGCTATGGCCAACCCGCCGGACCTGACCCAATTGAGATGCCCGGCTTTAATTATCGCTGGGGAGCATGATAGCTTTATGGCCGTGGATGTAGCTAGCTCGATGGAAAAAGCCATCAAGGACGCGACGGTAAAAATCCTGCCGACAGGACATGCCGCTGCCATTGAAGCGCCGGAGGAATTCAACAAGGCCGTGCTTGGTTTCATGAACAGTTTGTAACGGTCAGTACGACCGATTTTTTTTGGCGGTTAGGATAGAATTTTTTTATCGGCTCTTCTCTATAATAAGAGACTCCTATGCGTTTTATACCGGCCATGATGTCTTCTTCAAAAGGGACTGGACCTGCCTGGTGGTTTTTATTTCGTGAAGACAAGCTTCTGGCCAAACAGCAGGATGGAGTCACCGCCATCCTGTATCTTACTGACCTGGCCGCATTAAACCTGAAGCCAATACGCACCCAATACCTGGGTAAACTTAACGGCAGCCCGTGCTATTCAGGGGAATTAGACCATGATGCGGCGGCGCCTTCCGGAATGACCTTTTTAGGGCTGCGGCGTCTGTTTGAACAGGTTGAACAGGATTTATTTAACATAGCCGGTCGTGCTTTTCAGATCGTTAAGTGGGATCAAACACATCAGTATTGCAGCAGATGCGGCGCGCCTACCGAAACCAAAAGCGACGAGAGAGCTAAAATCTGCCTCAAATGCGGGCTTATAAATTATCCACGAATCTCCCCGGCCATCATCGTGGCAGTGGTTAAAAAAAACCAGATACTCCTGGCCCGCAGCGAACGGTTTCCCACCGGATTCTATAGTGTGCTGGCCGGCTTTGTGGAGCCTGGAGAAACATTTGAAGACTGTGTAAAGAGGGAAGTCAAGGAGGAAGTTGGTCTAGATGTGAAAAATATACGCTACTTTGGCAGCCAACCCTGGCCATTCCCGGATTCTCTTATGGTTGGCTTTATAGCTGATTATGATGGTGGCAAAATACTGATAGATAAAACTGAGATTAAAGATGCCGGCTGGTTTACAGCTCACGACCTTCCTCAAATTCCTGGTAAAATCAGCATCGCCCGGCGTCTGATTGACTGGTTCGTGCAGAACTATCAATAGATACTTATTACAACCTGGCTAGTATTCAAATACGGATTTCATGATAATCGCTGTTTCCATGTGAAAAGAAACAGGCCTTTAACCGGTAAGTGACATCAATTAATCTGGAGAAGAATCTAATTTTATAAAACAGATAAATATATCACGCCTGATATAACAGCCATGTGCCTGTTTTATCTTCAAGCTTTTTCAGTTAAAAAAATCAGGACGGCATTAAAAAGCTCTGGGAAATCTTTATCTTAAAGGCCTAACTCGAGTTTCGGGCGGGGCCGGTTCCGACCTCTTTTAGGGAAACGAGTGAAATTCTCGTCAACAACGGCCCGATTATTTCGAACAGAACCGTTGAGGCTATGACAACAGGGAGGATTATCTCACCTAGGTCTGGACGTCGTTCAACTGCAAGAAGGGCCATGCCCAGGGCGATTCCGGCCTGAGGCATCAAGGCCATTCCCATCCATCGCTTAAATGGCGGGTCGGCCTGACTCAGAACTCCCCCGCTCACAGAACCAACAAAACGTCCTATAATCCGAAAGATAATATAGGCCAATCCGAGCAAGCCGATCTGCGAGAGCGATCCAGCCTGGAGCGAAGCTCCTGCCAAGACGAAAAACAGGATCATAAAAGGCCATTCAATACCTTCAATGGCATGGAAAGGACGCGAATGATGGTGGGCCAGATTTGCAACCACGGCCCCCAGAACCATCGAGGCCAGTAAAAATGAAACATCAAGCCACATTGCGACTCCGCCGCATAAAAAAACCAAACCCAGCGCCTCAACCAAGGTGGGTTCTCCCGGCCGAATCCGGCCGGTCAGGAAGGCCATGGGGAGGCCCAGGCCGACACCGACAAGAATAGCACCGCCAATCTCCCAGGCACCGGTCAGCAATGTGGCCAGGCCTTCACTATGTCCACCGAAGGCCTGGGCCGCGGTAAGCAGGAGGCTGAAAACAATCAGGCCCCAGACGTCATCAACGGCTACAATACCAAGCAGGGTGCGCGTGAACAGACCATCTGATTTGGTTTCGTAAACAACGTCAATCGTGGCCGCCGGATCAGTGGCTGCAGCGATTCCTGCAAGCAGCAAAGCGATCTCTACCCGCACCCCAATCAAGAGCAGACCGACCAGGACCACCGAGACCGTCATCACTACCTCAGAAACAGAAAACCAAAGCACCAGTTTGCCATGCTGGCGCAAGGCGGAAAGTGTAAATTTCTCTCCCAGGAGAAAGCCGATCATGACCAGGGCCAGGTTCGTCACTACAGAAAACCACGGCTCGTCTTCTGGAGACAACAGGTGTAAGCCAGAGGGGCCAATCACGAAACCAAAAATCAACAGGAGCGTAACACGAGGCAATCGAGTGCGGCGGCCGATCAGATCAGTCGCAAGTCCTAAAAGAAATAACGCACCTAAAGTAATGATTATTCTAGCCGAA
The DNA here is from genome assembly GCA_019308995.1 of Deltaproteobacteria bacterium. NCBI lineage: Bacteria > Pseudomonadati > Myxococcota > Myxococcia > Deltaproteobacteria bacterium. Next base: position 2,881 of record JAFDHD010000008.1, read on the forward strand.
TCATGCATCTTTCTTTACAAACTTTGGCACTGTCCTCTCAGCTTTCCAAGAACAAACTTAGAAGGATAAGAAAGATTAAATCTTTCTGATTAATAATGGTTCTTTATGTCCCAGGGTATGAGGGTCATGATACTTGCCCATGGCCCTGGTTTTTTCTCATGGATAATACGGTTTATTCTCTGCTCATTACTGTCCCACACTTACTGCATTTCTGATCATAGCATGGAACCCCCAATTGATGAGGATCTCTTTGGCCGCAGTTTGGGCAGACGCAGAATCCGCCGGGGCCTGCCGCCCGGCCGCCTTGTCGGCCTCGGCCTCCGCCCCCTTGGCCTCGGCCTCCGCCTCCGCCGGCAGCTCCGCCGCTCGGTCCTGTCCCGTCTCCTCTTGGCATTTTCGCTTCTCCTTTCTGTTCGCTTTAAAGAATTTTATTCACCTGTGCGCATATTCGAGCGTAACTTCCTGAAAAAATTTCCGCGAATGCATCAAATAAAGCTCCAGGTCTTTGGCAAAACATACATATCCAGCTAGAAACACCCTGCTTCACGGCGCCCCTTGGTTGCAGCTATCTCCAGCGTAGCAACCGGCTCACTCCTTTAAGCCCTTTCTCATCAGGTTAGTCTTCGCTACTGGCAGCAGCCTCCTCAGTTGACATCCTGTAGGGATTTATAGTCAGAACAGGAATTGGGGATTTTTGAACAACATGATTTGCAACACTCCCGAATACAATTCGCTTGATCATCCTTCGGCCGTGAGTACCCATGATGATAAGATCAATGTCTTGTGACTGAGCGTATTTCAGAATCTCCTCGGCAGGATATCCAGAGACGACCTTGACCTTGACCGGATAATCTTTGAAACTGGCGGCTATGAATTCTTCAAGCTTTTTTTCAGCGCCTTTTACAATTTCAGATTCAAAGTCGCTCATATAGGCGTAAGGCATATCAATACTGACGTAGTATCCGGTGACATGCGCCACAAAAACAACATGAATTTCCGCTTCGAACTTATCGGCCATATCTTGAACATAAGAAACGATATGAGCTGAAGCCTCAGAAAGATCCACAGGAAACAATATCTTATTGAATTTCGTCATGGTATTCTCCTTTTTTATCCGGAATTCACAGCTACTATTTTACTCTCTTGGTATTGACCAGCCATAACATCCATAAGATCAATATAGATTTCTCATTCTCTACTTATTTATTTACTACTTACCTCCAATAATTTCAAATAATCTTCTTGGATTAGCCTTGCATCTTCCTTGTTTCCTTAGAAAATGCACCCGGGAACCACAAGGACCCTATTTAAAATCATTCTAGGCATGAAGCGTGCCATCTTATGATGATCCTAGTAAAGACTGTAAATTCAGACAGTTGTCATCGTAGATTCCCTGAAATTTTTTTTCATCCAGCCAAATTTAGAAAAAATTCGAAATTCTGCTTCTTAAAAATTCAAAACAAACGGTTCAATATAAATAATATTAATATTTACATTATTTAAGAAATATATCTTTTGAGAGGAATAATTGGCTAATTTGGAAACTGATGAATATGCAGGCATGATACAGAAAGGTTTAATCTATCCCTAATTTTTTTTTGCGGTAACGAAAGGTGTGGTGGTTTATATTTAGAAGTTTTGCGGCCTTACTTTCGTTTCCCTTAGCCATCCTGAGGGCCTCCTCGATATAGAACTTTTCCATTGATTTCTGAATGGAGGATATGTCAATACCTGCTGGGGGAATGGGCGGGAACTCAGGTTTCTCCCTAACTGGCTCCACCATTTCACCTTTATTCACTCCTTCTAGCTCAAGGTCTTGGATTGTCAGCTCTGGCCCTGGGCCGGTCAGCACTCCTCTTTCAATAAGGTTTTTTATTTCACGCACATTACCAGTCCAGTTGTAGTTTTCCAAGGCACGTATTGCCTCGGGAGAAATATCTGTAAATGTTTTTGAAAATTTTTTATTGAACTCATATAAGAAATATTTGGCCAGAGGAAGAATATCATCCCGTCGCTCATTGAGCGAGGGAACTTTCACCTTCACCACGCCTAACCGGAAAAAAAGGTCTTTTCTGAACAGACCTTGGTCCATCATGGTGTCTATATTCTTATTAGTCGCTGAGACCACTCTGGTTTTGATTTTTAACTTTTTTGTTCCGCCAACTCTATAAAATTCACCGCCTTCGAGGAATCGGAGAAGCTCTGCCTGGGCCTCTAAACTCAAATCACCTACTTCATCGAGAAACAGAGTCCCATTAGCCGCATCTTCTATCAATCCTTTTTTACCTGTAGCGCTTGCCCCGCTAAAGGCTCCCTTTTCATACCCGAAGAGTTCGCTTGCGATAAGATCTTTTGGGATGGCGGCACAATTCACCACGGTTAAAGGGCCCTTGAAATTGGGGCTCCTGTAATGAATGGCGCTGGCAATCAGTTCTTTACCTGTACCAGTCTCACCGAGAATAAGAATCGGGGTGTCCGGGCTTTGAGCGACCTTCTTTATAAACTCCATCGTGTTCTGGATGACGTTGCTTTCCCCGATGAAGCAAGGGACGTTCTCTTCAAGGTATGTTTCCTGGAGGAGCTTGACCTCCTTCCTCAGCTTGACGGTTTCGAGGGCATTCTGAATGGTCACCTCCAAGCCATCCATATAGATAGGTTTTACCACATAATCATAAGCGCCAAGTTTCATGGCGGAGACCACGGTGTTGATGTCTTCATAGGCGGTGATCATGATGATCACAATCTCAGGATCCAGGGCCTTGATTTCACGAAGCGCATCAATCCCATTCATGCCTGGCAATCCAATGTCGAGCAGAACCAGGTCAGGCGGATTGTTTTTGATGGCTTCAATCGCCTCTTCGGCTGCGGGAAAGGTCTCCACCTGATAATCTGACTCAAGGGCCATGGTTATGCCTTCCCTGATAGTCTGTTCATCGTCAATAACATATAAGGAGAAGGAAATCATTTTCAGTTTAAAGGGCCCTTTTAACTGGAATTTCAATGATGAATTCAGCCCCGCCCCACTTACTGGTAGATACTCCCAAAGATCCGCCGTGGTCAGTAATAATTCTTTGATTGAGGCTGAGGCCTATCCCTGTGCTGTCTGTCTTGGTGGTATAAAAAGGATCAAAAATTTTATTCCTCAGATTTAATGGCACACCCGGACCTGAATCAGAGACCTTCACGATAATATGGTCATCTTCAATAGACGAGGTCACTCCTATTTTTCTAATGCCATCTATATTTTTCATGGCTTCAGCGGCATTAGTAACCAGGTTTAAAACCACCGCTTCGATCAGGTGTGGATCCATGTGGCACTTGGGCAGGTTCTCAGCCAAGGCTTTCTCAATCGTAATCCCGCTTCTCCGTAAGCTTACCGAGGAGAGGTTAACGGCTTCTTCGATAGGATGATTGATATCTGCTAAAACAAATTTAGGTTCACTCGGTTTGGAAAAATCCATGACCCTTTTGATAACGGACTCGATCTTGCTGGAAGCGGATTGAATTTGTTTCAGAATTTTTGGCACCTTTTCCAGATTTTCCGCTTTTTCGTAAATCTTTTCCAGTGTGTTCAAATAGATGTTGATCCCTGAGAGGGGATTCCTTATCTCATGAGCGATGCCAGCGGCAATACGCCCCAGGGAAGACATTCTATCTTTTATCGTTAGAAGGTTTTCCAGCTCCTTGGCCCGACTCATATCCATCATGTTGAACAGGGTCGCTTCCCTGCCTTGATATTCAATCAGGCTAGCCCGGCAATCAACCCATTTCATATCAGGCTTACTACCCATTTTGCCTGCAGGATAAAACCTGAAATCCGCGTCTAAAGTCTTGGCTTCCCCGGAAATGACACGCTGAAAAAACTGCTTGACCTTTTCGACGTCATCCGGATGAAAATTTTCAAAATCTGCAAGGTTAAATGATTCAGGCAAATCGCCGAACAGCCTTTTTTGTTCTGGATTCTCGTAAACGATCTTTCCATCCTGAACGATAAAGATGCCTGTTAATGAATTATCCACCAAATCACGCAAACTCTTCTCGCGCATCCGCACCGCCGCCTCTGCCTTCTCCCTTTCAATGATTCTTCCCAGACGCCCGGCAATAGCGTTGAGAAGGCTTTTCTCTTCGTCGAGAAAGGTTCTTCCCTTGTTCCCCAGTCTTTCTTCCAGGTAAAAAATCTCCAGAACACCGCTCAGCTCACCATGCACCATAACGTCAGAAGCCAGCTTCCAAGGAGTTTCCTTAAAATTCCTGGTCCTTGCTTCCAGACCTTCCAGGGTGACCCGGGCACACGCTATATCTGGAAACTCCAAGGCAGGAGGAATAAGGTAAACAACTCCCTGAAGCATCTCCCCGAGAGAAATCCCCGGTCTTTCAACTAAGCGAGAAATGGCAAAGAGACAATTCAGCTCCTTGACACGCTCGTTAAGCTTGTAAACCGTGTCCCGCAGCGCTTCTTCCGCCCGCTTGCGTTCCGTGATGTCCCGGGCCACCGTGGAAGTCCCAACAACCTTGCCTTCTGCATCTCTGATCGGAGATATGGTCAAGGAGACAGGTAGCAGTGTTCCGTCTTTCCGGGCGCGAATGGTTTCAAAGCGATCCACTTTCCCCCCCTGACTGATTTTCGACAGAACCTGCGGTAATTCATCAGAATGCTTGGGAGGAACCAGGATAGAAATGGGTTTCCCCATGATCTCTTCAGCCGAGTAACCGTAAATCTTTTCCGCACCAGTATTCCAGGTTTGTATAACGCCGTCCAACGTCTTGCCGATGATGGCGTCGTCAGAGGATTCCACAATGGCGGCTAACTGGTTCACCGCCTCCTTTGTTCGTTTGCGATCTTTCTCCAGTTCGAAATTACGCAAGGCAGAGGCAACATCTTCACCAACATCCTTTAAAAGCTCTCGCTCTTCCTCTTCTGATATGAATTCCCTTGGAATGGACGCACTCAAAAGACCATAGATTTTTTCTTCGTAGGCCAGCCGAAGAGTCATGGCCGCCCGGCCAGCGTAGTTTAAGGCTAAGGGGCAGTTCGTGCAGGTGGAGATTGGATTTTCGATGCAGACTACCTCAGATTGAGCCAGCGCTAAACGCGCGCAGTCAGTTAATTCACCACGCCTCAACTGTTCGACCATAGGCAAAAAATTCTGACCTAGCCCGGCCGCGGCAGCCTCAACCAGTTTCCCGGCCTCATCCAACAAAGCAATCCAAACGTTGTAATACCCTCGATTTTCTATAAGGATATCGCAGATGCCTTGAAGCAGCCTGGAGCGATCTTTTTCCTTGGCCAAAAACTGGTCAACATTCCGTACAGCCCGCAGTGAAAGATTAAGGTGCCTTATCTTCCTTTGGTCCTGCCTGAGCCTCAAGCTCCACAACCCAATGATCAAGCCGAAACATCCACCCAAAAGGACGGGAGTAACGTAACCTTTTAAAACGAGAGGAGCCTCCACCACGATTCTTTGCAAGGTGTAAAGCAGGCCAAACACAACTGCTCCAAGTAAAAATGATAGGACTCCGATGATCAACCTTGGCATAAAAGCATCCAGATTTTATTTAATAATGTAGATCCAAATCATAATTGCCAGACATCGCTTTTTTGAAGCTCGCGGTCCGGGTTAACTCAATTCCTGTCCGGCAAGTACTTCCGCTCCATGACAAGCCACTTTACCATGTTCTTGGAAACACGATCATCCAGATTATTAAGTTTCAGTTTAGCACCTTTGTCTCTTCTTGCAAAGGGGATACCCGGTCCTAGGTGCGCCCTCAACTTTACCAGGAAGCATCATACGAGTGAAGGAAATAAGAACGAGCACGTCCAGAAAAGGCGAATAAGTTGCAAGTAAAAAAACCTTCACCTTGAAGGACTGCTTCCTGTCCCTGGTTTTTCGACGCGATGAGTGGCATACACTTAACTCTTGCTATGAAGGAACCATCCGATGTAAATTGAAATAATCGGTTCTCCTGATTTCAGGATTGAGGCGCCTTGCAGTCATGCGGCCTGGGGTTTTAATTCATGTCATTAGGGGGCCGGATTAATTTTTGATGGTAAAAGTTCTCAAGACACTGTTAGAGGAATGTCATGGCTGAAATATCGAAGCAGTTGAAAATCCCTCAGCCTGATCCGAACTTTTTTATTTTGAGGGATCACAAGAAAAATTTGGATAGATTTGAAAAGATGTCGGAAAAGCATCCGGTAAATATACTTACAACCGGGAACCAAGGATGCGGCAAATCATCGCTTGTGAGGCAATTTGCCTATATCTATCAGAGGCCCCTGGTTACCTTTCAAATTGGGCTTCTGCTTGAGTCCGGCCAGCTCTTTGGTCAGCAAAGACTGAAAGGGGGCGAGACTTATTACCAGGAATTTTTATTTCCCAAAGCCATCCAGACGCCGGGTTGCATCATCCATCTGGAAGAGATAAACCGGTCAGAGAGCCCTTATGCCTTAAACGAACTTTTTTCCGTTCTGTCTGAAGATCGAAGCATCTGGATAGATGAACTGGGTTTTGTGGAGGTGGCCCCACGCGTCATCTTTTTCGCCACGATGAATGAGGGTGACGACTTCACAGGGACCGAGGAACTGGATGCGGCCTTAAAGGACAGGTTTTATCACATTCATCTCGAATACCTTCCCCCTGATGTGGAGAAGGAGGTTTTGGTCCGAAAAATCGGCTTGGATGAATCAAAGGCCGACCGCATTCTAAGAGTAGTAAATAGCATCAGAAACAATGATGAGCATGGGATGAGCATCTCGATAAGACACAGCTTGATGATCGCAGAGCTTGTCTCCCTGGGGGCGTCTTTAAAAGAAGCGATGATTTACAGTCTTCATTTATCAAAGGATACTCTGGAATCAACGCTCCTGGCCGTGCATGTCGAAACTCAAGAATTTGAGGGAAAAGAGGATGAGTATATCCTGTTTCTCCCGCAAGGGTGACCGGCATGGACGGCCTATTATAAAGCGATGAAAGCTTATTCGAAATACTGGCGAAAAAATCGCTCTGAGCATGAAGCAGCTGAGCTTGCCTTGAGTTTGAGGGCTTTACGCAAGGTGGCGGGCCATATTGGACAAAATACTAAACCGATTTTTTGGAAAGGGATGGTCGAAGCCGGTGAGAACGCTCTTCTTCTGGATGCGGAGGATATTAAAAACCTGCACCCCATTCCTCACCATAGGTTTGACATCCTGGTGGGCAAGGTTGTGCTGGAAGAACTGTCCACGACCGAATGGACTGACGCAGTAACAGAAAAGGTGTTTGAACAAAATCCTGATCTCGTTGAATCCGTGAAACCCTACCTGGCAAGTATCATAGATGCTGCGGAGGATATCTATATCCATGAACTGGTCAGGCCGCATGTTTGGTCCTTCTATTTATCAAAATACTGGCAGATTGAACTTCTGACGGAAAAGAGGAATTCGACCCCACTGCCAAGTCCGTCGAACCTCGCCAGCATCTGGAGGAGAAAGGTCATTGTCGGCGAGCAGACTGAGCACTTACCTTACTATTTTCAGGACCTTTTGAATATTTTGATCAGTTATACGACCGCTATCAAGGCGGTTATCTCTCTTCCCTCTTCAGTAAAAAGGAGGGACAGGAGAGTGGACCTCTATCTGAGAATGTGGTCTGAGGTTTTTCAAATCCTCTCCCAATGGGAAGAAAACCCGCTTAACCCTGATGCAACTGATTGGTTCGATGAGGCGCGCTCCAGGATCGAGAAGTTCGATGTCAGAAGCATGGGAAGGAATGAGCAAGAAGAAAGACAAAAGGATAAGCAAGAAACTGATGGACTCGAGGAGGATCTTGCTGCAAAGGTGAGCCGGCTTATGGAAGGGAAAGGATTCGACCAGACCCAGGGTCTAGCCGTTGCCATGGAGAGTCCTGCGGCATCTTCCATGGGAACCGTGTTCACGCGCAGTGAGATCAGAACGAATATCAAGCCTGATGAAAGGATCGTAAGACACCTTAAAAGAATTTTCAAGAAGCAGAAGGCCCTCATAAGAAGGTCAAAAAAAAAGTATATCAGAAGGAGACTGCCAGCAGGCAAGTTGGACGCTCGCCGCCTTTACAGGGTGCCGTTTGACGAAAAGGTGTTTAAGAACAAAGAAATCCCCCGTTCCGACCCCATGTGGCAAATTTGTATCGTGACCGATGCCTCGGCCTCCATGGCTGGTAGGGGGCAGAGCCAAGTACCCTGGGAAATCGCAGAAAGGACCTTTGTTTCCCTGGCAGCCGCCGCCAGAGGATTTAAGAATCATCTGGATATATACGCTTACAATGAAGAGAAAAAAATATGTCAATTAATTCAACTCTATCGCGGCGGAGAAATCTATTCAGTGGCTCCTGCCGGCCGGACACCTTCTGGAGAGGCCATTATGGCTGCCGCCATGAGGCTCAAGAAAAAATATCAAAAGAGCATCATCATTCACATCACCGACGGGGCAACCAACTGCGGGTTGCCTCTCAGCGAGGCGGCCAGATACTGCCTAGACAACAAGATTGAAGTGTTTACCATTGGCTGTGGTTGCAGTAGACAGACAAAGGATTATTTAAGGCAATCTTTTCCAACCAGCCGTCTCTATTTTATGAAAGATATAAATTTGTTGGCCGAGGGCCTGGAGCAGTTATTCAAGAAGAAGATCTTCAACCAGACTTATAATAATTAGTTTATTTATATAATCGAGGCTGAAGATCGCGGAGGGAAGTTTAGACTTGACAATCATGCAACTTAGTTGCATGATTGTTTTTAGTTGTATTTATATTTACATTTATAAAGAAAAAAACATGAAACGGCTCATCACGTCCGGGATATCATTGGCCTTTCTGCTTTGCGCTGGATATGCCCATGCGGATTCGATGAAGGTTTTCGTGAGCATCGTGCCTCAGAAGTATTTTGTACAAAAAATTGGTGGGGACCTGGTTGATGTTGCCGTTATGGTTGAACCCGGCGCCAGTCCGGCCACGTATGAACCCAAACCAGCCCAGATGGCCGCCCTGTCCAAGGCCAGGGTTTATTTTGCCATCGGGGCGCCTTTTGAGAAGGTCTGGCTGGAAAAGATTGCCGCGATCAATCCCAGGATGCAGGTCGTGCATACGGAAGAAGGGATAAAGAAACGCACCATGAAAGGCCATGGTCATTCTCGTGGCGGCATTAAAGATCCCCATGTCTGGCTTTCGCCCCCGGCGGTCAGAATTCTAGCTGGCAATATCTTTAAAGCCCTGTATGCCCTTGATCCGGTCAACGCCATGGTCTACGAGGCCAACTTCCATAAATTCATCGCAGAAATTGAAGAAATTCATACCGAACTGAAATCCATACTTAACGGGCATGTAGGCATGCAATTCATGGTTTTTCATCCGGCCTGGGGATACTTTGCTGACGCTTACGGACTGAAACAGCTCCCCATCGAGATAGAAGGCAAAGAACCAAAACCCGCTCAGCTGATGGCATTGATCGAACACGCCAGAAAACGCGGCGTCAGGATCATCTTTGTGCAGCCTCATTTTTCCATTAAAAGCGCTGAAATCATTGCCAGGGAGATCGGCGGGCAGGTGGTTTTCGCCGATCCTTTGGCAGAAAATTGGGCGGATAATTTACGGAAGCAGGCCAAAAAAATCAGAACCGCTCTGAAATAGGGATGAAAATGGATACCCCGATTATAGAAGTCAATAATGTCTGGTTTTCTTACAATGGAGCGCCGGTTCTTAAAGACGTTCATCTCCGGGTTCACCGGGAGGATTTTTTAGCCATTATTGGGCCGAACGGCGGCGGCAAGACCACCTTGGTCAAGCTAATGCTCGGCCTGCTGGAACCTGATCAGGGGACCATCCGGGTGTTAGACGTTTCTCCCAGGGAAGTCTCCCCCCGAACCGGGTACATGCCTCAGGACATTGGTATCAACCAGAGTATTCCGATGACCGTAATGCAGGTCGTTCTCATGGGTACAATGCGGGGCGGCGGCGGCTGGCGCCGGTTTTCCAAGGCCGATCTCAGGGCCGCTCAGGAAACCCTTGAACATATTGATATGTGGGAACACCGCAAACAGCGCATCGGTGAGCTGTCCGGCGGGCAAAGACAGCGGGTGCTGCTGGCCAGAGCCATGGTCGGTCAGCCGGAACTGCTTTTTTTGGACGAACCGACGGCCAGTATAGATACGAAAGGGCAGACGGATTTTTATGAGTTTCTGAAAGAACTCAACAAGACGACCACTATCGTGGTGGTCAGTCACGATTTCATGGTGCTTTCAAGCTATATCAAATCCATAGCCTGTGTTAATGAAAAGCTTTTCTTTCATGATCGCCCGGAACTCACCAAGGATATGCTGGAAATGGCTTACCACTGCCCGGTGGAGTTGATAGCCCACGGTATGCCTCATCGCGTTTTGCATATCCATGAGGACGAATGACATGCTGGAAGCCTTAAGTTTTGAATTCATGCGAAACGCCCTGTTGGCTGGTCTGCTGGCCGGTATTACCTGCGGGATCATCGGTACATTCGTCGTTGTCAACCGCATTGTTTTTATCTCCGGCGGCATCGCCCATGCGGCCTACGGCGGGGTCGGTCTGGCTTTTTTCTTAGGATTGTCCCCGCTGGTGGGCATCCTGGGGTTTTCTCTTTTTGTCTCGTTCCTCATGGCCATGATCAGCCTGAAGACAAGACACCGGGCAGACACGGTTATCGGCGTCCTCTGGGCGGTCGGCATGGGCCTGGGCGTGATCTTGATTGATCTGACACCGGGATACAATGTGGACCTGATGAGTTACCTCTTTGGCAGTATTCTGACCGTTCCCGCTTCTGATCTCTGGATAATGCTGGTCATAAATATCCTGATCATCCTGATCGTGGGATACTTCTATCATGATCTGGTAGCCATGTCCTACGACGAGGAATTCGCCCAGGTTCGAGGCGTTCCGGTCAGAGTGCTCTATTTCATGCTCATGGCCATGATCGCTCTTTCCGTGGTCATGATTGTTCAGGTCGTTGGGCTGATTCTAGTCATCGCCCTTTTGACCATCCCGCCTTATATTGCGGAAAAGTTTTCCGGATCAATGCTTCAAATGATGATTTATTCCATCCTCCTTAACCTGATTTTTTCCTCGACCGGACTCTGGCTCTCCTTTACCTTCAACCTGACCTCTGGGGCCTCAATCATCATGGTCGCGGCCGCGTGCTTCTTTTTCGTTTTGTTTTTGAGCCGTTTTTGGCCCAAGACAACCAAATGGAATTCTGAAACTAAAGCCGAATACTTGACTAAAAATCTTTCATGACTTGCTTATATGGAGAAGGCTTATGAACGTCAGCGTTGATTTCGCAGAGTTGCTTGATATTTGCGGTATACCTGCCACGCCGCATCGTTTGGCGGTTCTTAAGGTAATTTCTGAAAGCCCGTCTCCGGTGCGGGCCCAGGATATCCTGGAAAAGCTTCATAAAACCAAAAACATCAACAAGGTCACTGTTTATCGTATCCTGGATTTGTTTGTGGAGAAGCATCTTGTGGAGCGTATCAGCTCCGGAGACCGATCATTTCGATATGGGCTGGCCACACAGGTCCACGGCCGGCCTCACGCCCATTTCTACTGCACAACCTGCGGCACCATGGAGTGCTTGAGTCCGGAAGATTTAAAGATAGACACCAGGCGGCTAAACCGTGCCTTCCCAGGGGCGATTAAAAAATTCGAAATCCGCCTGGACGGGACCTGCAGTAACTGCCTTAAGAGCTATTAAAAAATTAACGCCAGATGACCCTGGTGAGAGAATAAGCCGGTACTTCAATTTCGGCAGAGGCCTTGATAACCCGGGTCGGCGGTGCGCCCCTTGCAAAGTTATGGGTGAGATCAGGCGTGTCAAATGTCTCTATCCTGGTCGGGAGTCGCCCGTTTTTAAAGGCTGAAAACCTACATTTCCTGGGGTTACTGCCGGCATTGTGGATCATAACGGCTGCTCCCCACGGGACGGACCTCTTTTTCCTCAAGGGCCCGTGAGAGCTTTACCTGTAGTGAAGCGCTGATATCACCCACTTCATCAAGGAAAAGCACGCCACCTTGAGCTTCTCGAAACATGCCCGGACGATCTGAAATCGCTCCGGTGAAGGCGCCCTTTACGTGCCCGAACAGCTCGGACTCCAGAAGCGTATCAGGCAGGGCGCCGCAGTTGACCGCCACAAAAGGAGTCCAACAGGTCTTTATGATCTCTTATTCTAAGGTTTAGTGCCGGCTCATTCTTTTTATTATTGTGCATGCTTGGCCCCCGTCCCCTGGCTGTCTCATTATGTAACGCGTTCTGGATAAATGTCTTAAAAAGTTACAAGTAGTTGATTATATGTGCAACATTAGGCCGATGCCAACCACCCTGAAAAACCTGGAAGATAAAAGAGTTACAATAAGTTAGAAGCCACACCATCCGTTTGGCCCTTTTTTTGTTCTAATTAATATGTTATTAGATTTATTGGGATATCAAGAGACAGTGAGCTCGCAAGGCTCGATGATTAACTGCGTAAGCAACATAGCCCCAGGAGGTAAAAATGGCCGTAAATTCTGAAAAAATGGGTGCAACGGGATTGGATGCGGATGAGCTGCGTCAAAAGGCTCTCCTTTATCATATTCCAGCCGTTACTCCCAAAGAGGACAGGGAAAAACAAGGCGCATGGATCATAACCAAAGGAGAAGGCGCAAAGATTTATGACATCAACGGCCGCGAGTATCTGGACGCCGTGGGCGGCGGGACCCTGGCCGTGGGACTGGGTTATGGCAGCGAAGAAATGGCCAAGGCCATCTATGAGCAGGCCCGTCAGATGCATTATACCGCGCCTTATCTCGGGGTGACGCCGTCAACCATCCTGCTGGCGGAAAAACTGGCTGAAATAACCCCGGGCAGCCTGTCAGCGACCTGGTTCACCAGCGGCGGGTCCGAGGCCGTGGAATCAGCTGTCAAGCTGGCCAAGCAGTATCATTTTTTTACGAAATCCAGGGAACGATACAAAGTCATTTCACGTAATTACGCGTATCATGGGACCACGGCCGGCGCTTTAAGCCTGACCGGACCCTGCCAGTCCCATGAATTTTTAAGGTTCCTGGGTGAACCTGCCTTGATGCCCGGCGTCTCTCATATCTGCGCTCCTTACTGCTACCGCTGTGAACTCGGACTCGAATATCCAGGTTGTGACATCGCCTGCGCTAAGGAGCTTGAAGAGGAAATCGAGAAACAAGGCCCAGAGACAGTGAGCGCCTTTATCGGTGAGCCGGTTATCGGAGCGGGCGGCTGCATTCCGCCGGTGCCTGAATACTGGCCCATGATTCGCTCCATCTGCGATAAATACGGGGTGGTCATGATTGCAGACGAGGTCATTAACGGCTTTGGCCGCACGGGCAAATGGTTTGCCTGCGAACATTGGGGTATTGAGCCTGACATCATGACCATGGCCAAGAACATCAGCGGCTGCTATATCCCCCTGGGCGCAACCATCATTAAGGCTGAGATGGTCGAAAAAATACCTCTTTTCATGCATGTGTATACCTTTAGCGGACATGCCGTGGCCTGTGCTGCTGGGCTGAAAGCCATTGAGATCATGGAAAGGGAGAAAATGATAGACCATGTGGCTGAGGTCGGGGCCTATATGCTTGATGGACTCAAGACCTTATATGATCATCCTACCGTGGGGGACGTCAGAGGTCTGGGTCTTATTGCCGGAGTCGAACTGGTCAAGGACCGGAAAACCAAGGAGATTTTTAACGCCCGCGAAGCGGTGTCGGATAAGGTGGCTAACCGGGCTCTGGATTATGGTGTTTTTATTCGAGGTTCAGGGAACAGTGTTATCGAGATTGCCCCAAATTATAACTTTTCCAGAAAGAATGTTGACACGCTGTTAGATGTGCTTGACAGAAGCTTGACGGATATTGAGAAGGAGCTCTAGCCTGATGAACCATACATGGCCTTGTTATTTGAGAATGGAAAATTGAAGCTCCCTGCTGCAAGCAGCAGGGAATCTTCCAAATGTAAGGTAAGTTGGGCCATTTTAATTTCGCTCGCATTCCCCGCAGCAAGCTGCGGGGAATGCGCTCGCAGGCATATAGATACCCCCGGGCTTGCCCGGGGGTATCTATCTCCGGCTAAGTAATCAGTAGCTCGTATCGTTTCCATGGGCCTCTTGCCTCCGGTTTGAAAAAGACGCCATGTAATAGCATGAGCGCGCTTGTACCTGTTGAAGTTCAGTAAAGACATCCCTAAAAAGACACCAGTGCCATGCAGCAGATCACGCCGAGTTATGGATTTTTTCAGTAATACCTTCACCTTTCCTTAGCTTCATATCCAATACTTGTTCAACGATAGTACAAACACGAATACTCATTTTTATTCTATCTCAGGCTCCTCCGATTCTTCACGCATCCATACCACTGGCCTGTACTCCCGAGGCACAACGCCCTCCTGCTTGAAATCGGGCCAGCCCAAAACCAATGTAGTCACCACACGCCAGGGAGGTTTAAGTCCGATCTTATCTGCGATTTCAGGGGAATTGGCGGGGGCGGCCAAAAATCCGACCCAGCAAGCTTTGATCCCTAATGAATTGGCCACGAGGTTCATGTTCTGGCCCGCGATCCCGATGTTCAGCTCCGGGCTTCCTATGGCCCGTTCATCCCCAGCTAAAAGAATCACACATGGAGCCTTGAGAGAGGCAGGCATATTCTTTCTGGCAATCGAGCCCATGCCGCCTAATGCCAGCCGAGGGTCAAACGTTCCTCCACCCGGACTGCTTTCAACCACAGGCACGAGATTCTGCACGGTTTCATCGTTCTTATACATGGTGTAAATCCCGTTTATCCCGTTATAAGCAATTTCGTCCATCTCATTGATCAGGCTCCTGTTTGTGATGACAAAGAATTTCCACGGCTGGCAGTTCCCGGCGCTAGGCGCGAATCGGCCCGCTTCAAGGACACGACGAATAAAAGATTCAGGCACGGGTTCGTCCTTAAAGTTCCTGACACTCCGGCGTTCCATAATTTCCCGCTCCACCGCATTCCACTTATCCGGATTCCCGTCAGCGTCTCCCGGCTCCATGGGCAGTCTCGCTTCAAGAGGCCCTGGGTCCGTTTTCCAGTATCCATCATCAACACGGTATGGTTCGGCAATGGAAATAGCCTCCGTTGGGCAGGCGACCATGCAGTTATAACAGCTGAAGCACTCGTACTCATCCTTCAGCCTGGGAAACTCATCTTCACCCATCTCCCAGGCCTTAAAAGGACAATTTAGAATGCACAATCCACAGCCGGTGCAAATGTCCTTATCTACCTCCATCACCCCCATGTGAACGGTTTCCGGGCGTAAAATTGATTTTACATCTTCCCAAGGCATAACTTCCTCCTTTATAATAAGGTAGTTTCCAAATTCGCCCACCATAAATCAAAATACTTCTGGCCGAAATTTGTTTGGATCATCAAGCGAAAAAAAATGAAAGAGCCGTTTTAAATAATTTTGTTGACAGCTAATCTCTGTCAGAAAAAATCGGGATTAATATTCTTCCTTCAAAACTTCCTGATGCACTGTCAGACCGGTCTCAGCATCGGCCGGTTTTCCAGGCGCAAGAAGTTAAACCTCCTCTATGCCGAGAACTTCCATCATAGGCGATCTGATATCTTCACGATCAAGCATGCCCCCCCTGATTCCTCCATCCACGTGCAGGGCGGCTCCATTGACAAAGCTAGAATCGTCGCTTGCAAGCCAGAGGACGGCCTTGGCAATATCCTCGGGCAGGCCGCTGCGCTTGATGGCCTGAACGTTCTTAAAAATAGACTGGATCGGTTCAACGGTTTGTTTGGCTTCCTCGATCGAAAACCCGAGCGCTCTCCCGAATAGAGGTGTAGCAATCCCGCCGGGACAGACGCAGTTCACACGGATATTGAACTCGCCTAGTTCCACGGCCACGGAACGGGTGAGGTGGATGACCGCGGCCTTACAGGCGCTGTAAGTGTGGCCGGCGAAACCCGTTTTGTGTCCGGCTACACTGGCGGTGCTGATGATGCTGCCTTCACCCTGTTTTTTCATAACCGGCGCGGCATATTTCATGCCCATAAACACGGCCCGGAAGAGTATGGCTACCGTTATATCAAAGCCCAGCATAGGGACCTCATCAATCAGCCCCCCGGCGCCGCCGATGCCAGCGTTATTGAATAAACAATCAAGGCGTCCAAATTTTTCCTGGGCATAGTCAACCATGGCTTTAATATCATCTTCCTGAGCCACGTTAGTATGGAGGTAAATAGTGCTGGCCCCAAGCTCTTTAGCCAGCTCCTGGCCCTCGTCATCTAAAATATCAGCGATTACAACTCGAGCGCCCTGCCTAATAAAGAGCCGCACCGTGGCCTCGCCAATCCCGCTCGCTCCGCCGGTTATTATAGCGACCTTGCCATCCAATTTCCCCATTCGACTACCTCCTTGTTTAGTATTGACAATACCTGCCTCTTAAAATAGAGCAATTGGATAGTGGTTATCAATAAAGTAATCCACCTCGGATGAGAAAATTAATTCTCATTTCATTATTACTTCTATTCCAGTGAAACAGGATTCAGATATTAAAATTATAACTAAAAAAGCCTGCCGGCTCGAACCGGCAGAGGACTTATTATTTTCAGTACATTTTTAAAAAAATTCAGTTCGTTTTAATAAGGATAAGTTTTAAAGCTATTTATTGCTGTTTTAAAATTCTATTTCGTTTGAGTCAACACGAAAGTATCAGAATCG
The DNA here is from genome assembly GCA_019308995.1 of Deltaproteobacteria bacterium. Lineage (NCBI taxonomy): Bacteria > Pseudomonadati > Myxococcota > Myxococcia > Deltaproteobacteria bacterium. The sequence continues at coordinate 19,615 of JAFDHD010000008.1, forward strand.
AGATTGCTCCATCGAGCCTGGCCAGAGCGAAAGAATAGGGCTCATAATGACATGCCTTTGTCAGTGCAATAAAGGCCATTACAATGAGCGCCAGCGACGCAGCAATCCCGGGGTTTCACTCGGAATGTGTCTTTGTCATTCATTCCAGTTCGCAGAAAAGCTCCTTATCGGCCCTTGATCTAAACCTTCTCCAGTATATGTATCATCATGGCGGCTTCGCCTTTTCCAATTGTGCCGCCGCCGTTTTCAGCCATGGCAAGGCGGTGGTTTTTTACCTGCCGCTCTCCCGCCTCTCCGCGGAGCTGGGTCACCAGTTCATAGATCTGGGCAAGTCCGGAAGCGCCAATGGGATGCCCGCGCGAAATCAGCCCTCCACTGGGATTGACCGGGATTTCCCCGTCAAGAGCCGTGGCCCCGCTCTCAGCCAAAATCCCCCCTTCTCCGGGCGGGCAAAAGCCCAAGGATTCCAGCTGAGAGACTTCTCCAAAAGCAGTGGCATCATGAACTTCCATGACGTCAATATCTTCAGGCCCGACGCTGGCAATCTCATAAGCCTTCTTCGAGGCCCGTTCACTGACATCGTCCGGCCGAACGCGAGTCCCTCCTTCAAGTACCGATACCTTGATTTTAACCGCCCTGGAGGTTGGATGTTTCTTTAGAAACTGCTCGCTGCAAACGATGGCCGCGGCCGCGCCATCGCCGATGGGAGCGCACATGGCGCGGGTCAGGGGATAAGATACAACGCGATCCTGCATGACCTGTTCCACAGTCTGGGGAAAAGTATACTGGGCCAGAGGATTCAGGGTTGAGTTGTTATGCGCCTTGGCCGCAATGACAGCCAACTGCCTTTGCGTTGAACTATATTTTTCCATGTGGGCGCGGGCTCCGGCGGCATAGAAATCCATGAACGCGGAATGACCGCCGGATTTTTCCTGCTGAATTTCTGTTCCCTTGTCCTTTGCCGCTTTTTCCCTCCGTTTTTTCTCTAACTCGCGCAACTGGGCTACCGTCCTGGTCATCTCCTCCACGTCCGTCCCCGCCATAAAGCTCCGCATCACCTTGGCCCGGTCTTGATCGTACAGCTTTTCAGCGCCAATGGCTAAGAGGCAGTCATAGAGACCGGCCTTAATAGCCATCCAGGCGCCGTTAAGGGCGGTGCTGGCGCTGGCGCAGGCATTCTCCACATTGGTTACCGGGATGCCTTCCAGTCCGTTTGCCGACAGAGCCACCTGCCCGCGAATCGAATGTTGAAAACTGTACATACCCCACATGGTATTGGAAAACCAGGCGGCTTCGACATCATCTCGAGTAAGCTCGCAGTCCTTCAGGACCAAATCCAGAGCTTCACCGGTTATGTCTTTGATGCTTTTGTCAAGCCATTTTCCAAATTTGATCATTCCAACACCAATGATGTAAACATCTTCACCCATTATCCTTCTCCTTAATGCCCTCAGGACCGGTTCATAAAAAGGCGTCCCAAAAGGCATATTGCAAAAAAAGGGGGTAAATTGCGACCCCCCTTTTGTCCATTTAAACCTCGGCTAGATCAAGTCATCGGCGGCCGCTATACTGAGGGCGTTATTTTCCCCATCTTCGATCATGGCCGCTTTTGCATCCCTGAAGAGCTTCTCAATGATGTATTCTTTTGAGAGGCCGTTGCCGCCAAAGACCTGGATGGCTTCCGAAGCAACCTCGAAAGCGGTCCTGGTTGAAAGCACCTTAGCGGCGACGGCATGTAAAGCTGAACCATTTGGAGCCATGGCAGCGTTATACGCGGCCATGCGGCGTGCAAAACCCCGCGCCGCTTCGACCTTGATGAACATCTCGAAAAGCTGCAATTTGATATTCTTGTGTTCGAATATGGGCACACCGCCCTGGATTCGTTCTTTGGCATATTTGAGCGCCTCGTCATAAGCCGCCTGAGCCAGGCCGACAAAACTGAGCCCCATACCGCCGTTGGCACTGGTCAGGATCATCTTGGCAACGGCGGACATAATGGCGCCGTCCGTGATAATCATGTATTTTTTGGGGAGCTTTACCTCTTCGAAAAATATCTCACCCTGGTTCAGCGGCCGCTGGCCGATCTTGTCCAAAGGTTTGCCGCGCGTGATACCGGGCAGGTCCAGCGGAACCACGGCCAGTCCGGTGCCCTGCATCCCTTTGGAAGGGTCCAGGGAAACATGAAGAGCGGCATGAGTGGCGATCGTACCGTTACTGACCCAGGCCGATTTCTGGCCGTTTATAATGTATTCATCACCTTTCAGGACAGCTTTGACCTGGGGAGCGCACCTTGGATCGTCGAAAGATGGTAACGTGGACATGATCCAGTCTGATCCATGGTCAGGTTCGGTGATGGCCCAGCATCCAATAATCTTCCCTTCGGTGTCCCCGCAATAGTCTCGCACCAGTTGCTGCAATTCAGGCTCAGGCGACATGGCGGCAAAAGTTATGGGAAAAGCCGAGACTCCAAGGCAAATAGTTAAACCGGCGTCTCCATAGCCCATTTCCTGGGCGATCAATGGTCCGACCTTGGGGTCCATATCCTCAGCCAGCCCGCCAAACGCCTTGGGGACACCTGCCTTGTGAAGACCCAATTCCCGGTATGTCTTGATTACATCCCACATCTTTGATCCCGGAGTGATTACATCAGCCGGATCAACCAGCTTATCCAGTTCGATCCCGGCTGGTCGCATGACCTCCATGGCGAATTTTTTAACCGTTTCATACATGGCCTTTACTTCATCGCTGATCGTAAGATCCAGTTCCAAGTAACCCATCATTACTCTCCTTTCTTCATGTCTCAAGATTCATGTTTCAGTTCGTCCAATAGACCCGCACCTTAATGATCTGAAGTTGTTTGAATCTTCATTATCTGAGCTTGAGGTCAGGCTTGGCCTGGCACTCAAAAAAATCATGGAAATATTTAGTCCAGAGCTCTTCAGTCATAACCGATTGATTTCAGGATCTGATAAAAATGAAACGCTGAAAATGAATAATCTAGTTATCGAAAAAAAGCAACTAAAAGAAAAAGGTTCTTTCCCTAAATCCTTGGCCCATTCAATGGTAAAAAACATGATTTACCTTAAGCAAGTCCCTTTCAAATGATTGCTTTTTTTAAAACTGTCTTGGTTAAAATTTTTCAGCCCACCGGTCTTTCATATCCTCTCGAATTTTTCGTTTTTTTTAACTATAGCGATTGTCATAATTATGTTCCTTTTGGCTTCCTGGTTTCAGAACCTATTTCGGAACATTTTTTTGGCAATTGCTCTAATTGTACTTACTAATATTATTTTTTATTCCCTTGTTTTCGAAATTCTTCTAAAGGAGATTTCGAAATTCTTCTAAATTTGGCTTGGCCATATCATTATTTGCCACCGTTTACGAGAATAACTGCTTGAATTTATAGGACTTATTCTTATGATAGACGAGTGGCATGCTTTGTGCTGCCATAAAGTTATGGCTGATAAGAGAGTATGGCTGCTCAATCCCTGTCTAAACAAATCGAGGTCAAAGATGGATTTATTCAGCAAATTAAGAGAGATGAAAATCTTACTCATAGACGACGATGAGTGGATCAGAGATTCTCTGTGTTTATTTTTTGAAGGCGAGGGGTGCCATTTGCTCGCTTTTGAGACAGCCGAGGAGGCCATGGAAGAGCTTAAGAGGCAGCCATATGACATTATCATCACCGATTACAAATTACCAGGTATTGACGGCTTGGAGTTTCTGAAGCGGATTCAAAAGCCCTTCCCCGATGCCATGAAGATACTCATTTCCGCTTACGGGAGTGATGAGGTTGTAGCTGAAGCGATTAAGAATGGAATCCATGATTTCATAGAAAAACCCTTTAAAACCGAGACTATTGAAAAAGCCCTGATCAGGATCATCGAAAAAAGGGAGTCGAAACTAGCCCCAAAAAAACGATGGCTGAAGTAATTGAATGGCAGATCACAAGGGAGATGCTCCAGGTGGAAAGAATGCCGCGAGGCAGCCGGAGACGAATTTAAAATGACTACTGTTCCGGAAGGAGACAAGAAAATACCCATTGAAAAGGAATATTTCCAGAGGCTTCGCCTGCGCCTTAAATTTGGACTCCTGTTGGCGCTGATGGTCCCGCTGGCGGCTCTCTCGTTTTATTTTCATTTTCAGTTCAACTCCACCTTGAAAGAGAGCGGGAAGGTCCCTCTGGCGGCCCTGGCCGAGAGCCAAGGCAATACGATTGACCTGTTTTTTCAGGAAAGGCTGGTCAACATATTCAGCCTTTTCCACAGTCAGGAGTTTAACCTTTCCCCTTCCAAAGAGGACATGATTCATTATCTGGCGAATTTAAGGCAGGCAAGCGATGCCTTTATTGACGTTGGATTCTTCGATGAACGAGGGACGCAGATCGGTTACGCCGGTCCTTTTTCTGATCTTCATGGCAAGGATTACAGCGGCGAGAAGTGGCTCACAACGCTGATGAAAGAAGAGCGAAATTACTTCATCAGTGACATTTACGAGGGCTTTAGAAATAAACTCCATTTTACCATCGCGGTCAAACAGTTGATTGACAGGCAGCCGTATGTGATGCGGGCCACGCTTGATCCGGAGAAGTTTTACCTTTTCCTGCGCACTATCAGTCGAGGCAAGGGAGTTGACTCGGCTCTAATCAACAAGGAGGGCTTCTACCAGGTTGTCAATCCGGAGCGGGGTGAGCTTTTTGGCAAAAGCGAGTATATGCCTGCCAGAACCGAAGGGTCAGGCATTGAGGAGGTCAGGGTCAATGGTGATTCTGTGCTGATTGCCTACGCCTGGCTCAAGGAAACACCTTGGGTGCTGGTGGTTAGCCAGCCCTTCAGCCTGGCCTACGCCAAGATGTACCAGACGAGGAGGATTATGATCGCGAGCACCGCCTTGATAGTGCTTATCATCGCGGGTGCTATCTGGTTTACGGTTGACCGTCTCGTCAAACGCGCCGAGGCCACGTCAGAGGCCAGGGAGGAGTTGAAGTCACAATTATACCACGCCTCAAAATTGGCTTCAGTCGGTGAACTGGCCGCCGGGGTGGCCCACGAAATTAACAACCCTCTGGCAATAATCTTTGCCGAAAGCGGACTCATAAGAGACATGCTGGATCCTGAGATCGAATTAGATGGGAGTCCGGGAAACATGAGGCAGGGGCTTGCCCACATTGATGCAGCGGTCTTCCGGGCAAAAGGAATTACCCAAAAATTGTTGAATGTCTCGCGCAAAACCACACCGCGGCTGGTTCCTTGTGATATCAACGAAATCATTGAAGACGTGGTAAGCGGACTCAAGGAGAAGGAGCTTCAGGTACATAATATTAAATTGATTCGCGATTATGACTATGACCTGCCAGAGATATCCCTCGATCCTGATCAAATCAGCCAGGTATTCTTGAACCTTATCAATAATGCGGGTGACGCCATCAAGGGGCCGGGGACGATTACCATTTCTACGCGCCGCGACAATAGATCCCTTCGTGTCACGATCAAGGATACCGGAGTGGGGATGACCTCGGAACAGATGAGTAAGATATTTCTGCCTTTTTATACTACCAAGGATGTGGGAAAGGGAACAGGGCTCGGCTTGAGCATCAGCTTGAGTGTCGTGGAATCATTAGGAGGCCGCATCGAAGTTCAGAGTATGTCTGATGCCGGGAGTTCGTTCACAGTTGTTTTGCCAATTAATGAACCAGGAGAATCTGACTATGGTGGACGCGAAAACAGTAAAGGGAAATAAACCATCGCCCAAAATTTTGCTGGTGGATGACGAGGACCAATTTCGCACGGCTTTGTCACAGCAACTATCTGTAAGGGGATATCAAGTTCTGGACGTGGACCGTGGGGATGAAGCTATCAAGGTCGTGCGCCATGAAAAGCCCGAAGTGGTGATCCTGGATCAGAAGATGCCGGGCATGGACGGAATCCAGACCTTAAAGGAGGTAAAGAAAGTAAGCCCTGAGGTTCAGGTGATCATGCTTACGGGCCATGGGAGTACTGATGTCGCCAGGGCCACTGGCAAGCATGATGTCTACTACTACCTGGAAAAGCCTTGTAGCCTGGATGAACTTATCAGGGTCATCGAGTCGGCGAGGCAGGAACGAGTGTATGCCATGGCCCGTCATGAAATTCCCGAGGTTCAAAAAACGAGCCTCAAGCAATGGCTTCTCGGCGCGCAGAATGCGCGTCCTGGATTGATCATGCTCGGTATTATTCTCTTCACGGCCATCGTGCTCATGCCTCCCCCGACCAAGCTGGTTTCATTTTTAAGCATGGAAAAGACCGGGAAGCTGGGTGAAAGCATCACCGGATACTCTGAGTACCGCAAGATGAACCTGGGACAGACTATCGCGGAATATTACAGTCAAAAGGCCGGGTGGTTTCAAAAAGTAAAAAACCCAGATGCTACGGTGACAAAAGTTCCTTTAGGCCCGGCCCAGGTGGCTTTTCGCGCCAAAGTCATGGTGGGAGTTTTGGTTGTGGCTGCTCTCTTTTGGGCTACTGGCGCCATCCCTATTGGTTTTACGGCTCTCCTGGTTGGAGTGCTCATGTATTTCTTCGGCATTTTTCCACCAAGCATGGTCGCCAAGGCCTACGCCAAGGATGCGGTCATTTTTATCTTTGGCGTGCTGGCCCTTTCCGCTGCCATAAGCAAAACCGGACTTGACCGACGAATCGCAATCCTGCTCTTGGGCACCAGCACCTCTATTAAAAAGTTCTTGTTCATCTTCGCTCCCCTTCTGGCCATGACGGCTTCCTTTCTTTCGGAGCACGCTCTGGTTGCTTTCCTGGCTCCGATTCTGATGCTGGTTTATATGGGAGCCATCAAGTCGGCAGGCTTAAAAAAGGACCGGAGCCTGGTGGTGATGATGCTGCTTCTCCTTACCTATGCCGCCAATCTCGGAGGACCGGGATCTCCGGCTGCCGGCGGACGCAACGCCGTTATGCTCGGTATCCTCAACGATTACGGCCTGGCGCCCAGTTTCGGCCGGTGGGTCATGATGGGGCTCCCCTTTGTGCCGGTCATGGCGCTCGTTATCGCTGGTTACTTCTTCTTTGCATTCCGGAAAAAGATCAAGACTCAAGGAGTTAATATTGCGGCCGAGGTGAGGAGAGAGGCGGAAAAAATAGGCAAGATGACCTCAGACGAATATAAGGCCGCCGGAGTTCTGGTGCTTCTGATCATTTTGTGGTCCACCTTATCCAGCCGGTTCGGGATGGGCGGCCCGGTCATGTTATGTCTCTTCCTCCTTAACATCCTGGGCATTCTTCGCTGGAAAGACATTAACAGTATTCACCTGGATATTGTGGCGCTTTACGCCGCGGCCAGCGCCATGGGTTACGGCCTGGCAACCACCGGCGCCGCCCTCTGGCTTGCGGACAGCTTTATTTCCATGCTTCCAGAGACCTTGAAAAGCGGAACCGGTCTTCTCATGTCCACGAGCCTTATTACCGGTATCATGACTAATTTCATGAGCGATGGAGCCACCGTGGCCGCGGTCGGCCCTATCACCGTTCCCATGGCCACCATCTCCGGAACATCGCCTCTCATGGTCGGGCTGGCCACCGCCTTTGCTTCTTCCTTTGCTCACATATTGATCATCGGCACACCCAACAATGCTATTGTTTACAGCATGGCTCGCGATCCGGAAACAGGCGAGCAGCTGGTCACGATGAAGGACTTCTTTATCCATGGAACGGCGATTTTAATATTGAGCTTCGCCGTATTGTGGATCTGGGTATTCCTCGGATACTGGCGCTGGATACCTATTTAAGCCGCTAAGAGGAATTGTAAACAAGAGGAAGAAACATGGAAAACAAAAAAATCAATCTTGTCATCGTGGACGATGAAGAGCAATTCCTGACCACAATCCGCAGGAGGCTGGAGATCAGAGGGTTCAATGTTATTGCGGTTGACCGAGGCGAAAAGGCCCTGGAGGCCGCGAGGGATTATCCCCTGGATATCGTTCTGCTGGACCTGAAGATGCCCGGTCTGAGCGGCGAGCAGACCCTGAAAGCTTTGAAGCAGGAGCACCAGGATTTGGAGGTAGTTATCCTGACCGGTTACGCCTCTATAGATTCGGAGCTGGAATGTCGCCGCATGGGCGCATATGCCTATATAAGAAAACCTTGCGAATGGGAGCAGCTTCTGGCGGCCCTTACCGGAGCATATAAAAAGAAGGTCATGAACAAGGCTCAAATAAAAGAGCATGAAATGGACGAATTGCTCAAAAAAGTTGACTCCAATTCACCTCTAAGCGTCCTGAATAAACTCAAGGAGTTGGACAAAGGAAGCTGAAGGGAAAAGTCGTGGGAAACAATCGCTTTAAAAAAATTCGGCGCATGATCCTGGGCCGTGTTCTGTTGGCTCCCTTTATCATTCTCCTGCTGGTGTGCGGAACTCTGGTGTACTATTTCGCCGGTTATTCCCGAGATCAGGTCGAAACGGAACTGGTGCGCATAGCCGCGGACCACCGGCGAATGATAGATCAATTTTTCGGCGAACGGGTTTCTGATCTGCAGTATATCTCCATTAGCTATACTTTTGATGAGCTGCGCCATCAGAGTAGCCTGGCCTCTGTCTTCTATAACCTCCAGGCGGGCTCAAAGGCATTTTTCGATCTTGGTCTCTTTGACGAAAAAGGAAACCACGTCGCTTATGTCGGTCCCTATGATCTGGCGGGCAAAAATTATGCGCAGACCGAATGGTTCAAAGAGGTTCGGGATAAAGGGCTGTATATCTCCGATGAATTTCTCGGATATCGCAATATTCCTCACTTCGTGATCTCGATTCGCCGGAACGAAGGTAACCGAAGCTGGTATCTTCGAGCGACCATAGACACCTTTTCCTTCAACGACCTGGTGGAAAGCATTCGCATGGGAAAGACCGGCGAGGCTTACCTTGTCAACCGGCAAGGCGTACTTCAAACCAAGCGTCGGTCAGGGGGAAAATTGATGGAGCCGGATGCGGATTACGGCTTTTACGAGATTGATGATGAAAGAATAACCTCCTTTTCCGCAGGCAGTTACTTGAATCAGCGCTATCTTTATGTTGTGGAGATCCTCAAGCACACCAATTGGCTTCTGGTGGTGCGGCAGGAAATGGGCGAGGCCTATGCCCCTTTGATGAGGGCGGTGCTGATTGCCATCTTTATGATAGTCGGCGGGGGAGCGGTGGTGTTCATCATGGCCTATATCTTGGCTTCGAGTCAGGCAAACCAACTGATGCTTGCCGATATTGAAAAACGGGAGATGAAAACCCAGCTGATCATCGCCGGAAAGATGGCTGAAGTTGGAGAGATGAGCGCCGGGCTGGCCCACGAAATTAATAATCCCCTTCAGGTGATGAAATCGGAGCAGACCCTGATTGAAGATATCCTCTCCGACATTGAGAAGAACGAAGTGATTCACGATCAGGAAAACCTTCGCCTCATCAAGGATTCGGTCAAACAGTTCGGTATCCAGATTGAACGCTGCGGTCAGATCACGGCAGGGCTTCTTCGGTTCGCGCGGAGAACCGAAGGCTCAAAGGAATCTGTGCAAATACAAAAATTTTTACCCGAAGTGGTAAGCATGATCGAGCAGAGAGCTCGCGTGGAAAACATACGCATCGTTCAGGAGTTCGATCCCGACCTTCCTTCCATAACGGGCGATCCCAACCAGCTGCAGCAGGTTTTCCTTAATCTTTTGAATAATGCCATGCACGCACTCAAAGGCAAGGATCACGGAGAAATACGTATCCGGGCCTTTCGAGAAAATACAAGCATTACCATATCGGTCGCCGACGACGGATGCGGAATACCCCCCGAGGACATGGAAAAATTATTCATTCCTTTCTTCACCACCAAGCCGGTGGGTCAAGGTACAGGGTTGGGACTGAGCGCCATCTACGGAATCATAAAGGGACTTGGAGGCGAAATAACCGTATCCAGCGAGGTTGACGCCGGGACTGTGTTCACCATCCATCTGCCGTTGGATGCGCCTGGCGAAGAGGAAAATATTGGCTGAAATTATAGTAAGGAGGACGGACAACATGGCGAACATACAGTTGTTGTTAGTTGACGATGAAGAAAGGTTTTTAGAAACTACCCAAAGACTCCTCAAAAAGAGAGATATCACTACCTATACCGCCACCAATGGCCTGGATGCCCTGAAACTCCTGGACGACCACCGGCTTGACGTGGCCATTCTCGATGTAAAAATGCCAGGGCTTGACGGCGTGGAGGTGCTGCGCCGGATGAAGAAAAAGCACGCCCTGGTGGAAGTCATCATGCTTACCGGCCACGCCTCGGTTGAATCAGCGGTGGAAGGGCTGAAGCTGGGGGCTTTCGATTATCTGGTGAAGCCGTGTGATATTTCAGCCCTGGTGGAAAAGGTGAAGGAAGCATATGCCAAAAAACAGGGCATGGAAGAAAAGATCCGTAAGGCGAAGATAGACAAAATTATCAAGCATCCCCTGTCAGTGTTTGAAAAAGATTAGCCTGCCTCTAAAATTCGGAAAAGGAAAGAAAATGAGCGGTGATACCAAGAAAGCGACCGGATACGATAAGTACATCAACTGGAAGACTTTCATTATTCCTTTAACGCTCCTGATCCTCATGCTGATCATTCCAACACCAAAAAGCATGCTTGATGTTGGCGTGGAATACTCGATGGGAACCAAATACGTTCAAGAATTCTTTTCCAAAGAGCTCTTTAACAAGCCCACTCATGAGTTGTCCCAGTGGCAGATACAGATGATCCGAATGATGGAAACCAGCATCAATAAATCATCATATAGTCACGGAACCTTTCAGGCCCGGGATAAAAAGTGGTGCGAGAAAAATAAGATTGCCTGTACAGAGGAGCATCTGGAGCAGGTCAGGGAGTTTGCGCAAAAGATTCCCCCTGATGAGTTTAAAACGCTAATGCTAAAAGGACAAACGCTCCGGTTAAGTGAGCTGAGTTACGATCAGCTGACGGATCAGGAAAAAAAGAAGGCTACCCGAGCTGGATTTCATGTCAAAGTGGCTGTGGGAATCGTGTTGTTTGTCGTACTCTGCTTCCTGACCGAAGCCATGCCGCTTCCCATGGTTGCTTTTTGTATCGGTATTATTGCCTTGATGACCGGAATCGTAGACAGGCATAACGTGGCCGCACTCTACTGGTCTGACGCCACCTGGTTCATCATGGGCAGCCTCATGTTTGCGACGGCCTTTGTCAAGACGGGGCTGGACAGGCGCCTGGCCATGATGATGTTTGGCAGGTTAAAAAACCCAGACATCAAACGGATCACCCTTATCATCATCCTGATTATTGCCCCGCTGACTATGTTCATGTCCGACCACGCCCTGGCGGCTATGTTCCTGCCAATCGGCATTTTACTGTATTCGACTTCTACCGCCGTCTCAGGCCGGGAAGACCCGGAACTGAGCAAGATGCTCATGATTACGATCGCCATGGCCTGCAATCTCGGCGGCTCCCTGGCCCCTTCGGGTGCGGCTCGAAACATCATCATGATGGGTTATGCAGAGGATATGTTCGGTATCTCCATCGGCTTCGGGCAATGGATGCTTTATTGCGTCCCATACCTCCTCTTTACCGTGCCGCTGACCTGGTTTATGATCAACTGGCGTTTCAAACCGCACATAACGAACCTGGGCGACTCGATTAATATCGTCAAGGAAGAGATAGTCAAGGACGGCGGCGGATGGACCCGGGGACAGATTGTTTCCCTGATCATTTTTTTCATTATGCTCTTTTGCTGGATTACGGAAAAGAACCTCATCCTGAATCTGACCGGCATACGCTTTGGAATTGGCGTTTTTGCCGTTATGGGGGCCATCGCCTATATCTTTGCTGGTGTTGTAAACTGGCGTGATTACCAGTCTCGCGTGGATTGGGGCGTGGTTTGGCTTTACGCCGGCGCTATCATCTTTGGTCGTATTCTGGTTATGACAGGCGGGGCTTACTGGCTCGCCCGTTCCATCCTCGAGCTTACGGTTCCCCTGGGGCTCGGTCAAGGCATCGGCCTCCTCCTGAGCGGAAATGCCATCACGGCCTTTCTGACACAGCTAATGGCTGATGGTCCGGCCTGTGCGGCCGTGGGGCCTGTGACTCTGGCCATGGCAGGTATCGCCCACCCCGGTTCTGCCATGATTCCATTTGTGGCCATGAGCACAGCCATGGCTTCGTCCCTGGCTTACTGCCTGGTCATTGGCACTCCGCCAAACGCCATTGTTTACGCCAGTGGCTATTTAGAGCCAAAGGATTTCCTAAGGGTCGGCGTTATTCTCCTGGTTACCAACTTAGGTGTGATGATGCTGCTGGCCTCGACATACTGGAGGTGGCTGGGCTGGTCCAACCTGGCGTCTTTCTAAAAGACGGAAACGCGCATGAGATAAAGATTAACGATAGGTTTAGATGCGATGTCGACGCCAAGAAAAGTCCGGCTGCGGATAAAGTACAAAACCATAAGGTTGTCTCAGTCTTATTTCTTTCACACTGTCTCGGAGCCGATATTAAATCCTGGGCAGTTCTATAAAGAACAGGCCGTCCATGACAATTGTACTGCCGCTCCTTATTGGCTATGGTTAATGTAACTTATGCAGATTCATTTCAAATGATAACCACATCAGATAGAGGCCGTTAGGCCTAGACTTCTTTGAAACCCAAAAGGGGGATTCTTGAAATGGATAAAAAAATAAAAGTGCTGATGGTAGATGACGAAGAGCAGTTTCGTGTCACAACTAAAAAGATCCTCGAAAGAAGGGGATTTGAGACGATCCTGGCAGGAAGCGGTGAAGAAGCCATCGAAAAAATCAAAGAGGGCCCCGACGTGATTATTTTGGATATCAAAATGCCGGGTATGGACGGCCTGGAGGCATTACAGAAAATTAGCGCTCTCGAAGAGGCCATCCCCGTTATCATGCTCACTGGACATGGTTCTGAGCCATCTGCCAAGCAGGCCTTGCAAGAAGGCGCCTTTGATTATCTGGCCAAGCCTTGTGATATAAATCTTCTTGCTTCCAAAATCGTGGACGCCTTTCAGCACAGGAAGGAGGAAATCCCGGCTGAAGAAAAACTGGTAAGAGATGTTATGATTCCCACAGAGGAGTATACCACTCTGACCATGCAAAACACTGTTCAAGATGCCATTGAGAGTTTGAAAGAGTCATTTACAGCCAAAATATCAACCAGTCGCATCATGGAAACCGGTCACCGTTCGGTCTTGGTGATTGACCAAAAAGGGAATATGCAGGGCATCCTGACTATTGTGGACCTTTTGCAAGGGATAATGCCTCCTTACCTTTTCGCTCCCAAGCCTTCCATGGCTGACACCATTCAGTATTCTCCGATGTTTTGGAAGGGCATGTTTACTGGGAATATTCAGGATCTGAGCAAGAGAAGCCTGCAAGAAATCATGTCACCGGCGCCCCCTACCATTGCCGACGATAAAAACCTCATGGAAGCTGCCTACACTCTGGTGAAAAATCAAGCCCGAAGATTGGCCGTCATGCGCGAAGGTAAATTGGTGGGAGTGGTTCGAGAGCAGGATTTATTTTTTGAAATGGAGAGGATTTTAGGGAAAACGATTAAATAATGTCTCAGGCCTTATATATTTTCAAGATAGAATATATTTTTATCATTCACCTTAATGAGGATATCATTTCTTGAATAAACATTCTTATGAAGTAAGTGTGCTGAATGTAACGTCTTCTAGACAGCCTCTTTTTCAGCGTCCTTTGCCTTTTTGCCTTTGGACTTGCTTTTCTGTTCCAGCAGTATACGTTTGGTCTCGGCTACCTCTTCCTCGGTCACGCTTCGCCTCAATTGTTCCATTTTCTCCATGACCTCTTTGAAGCGAACGCCTTCAGCAGCACTGATCCATTCCAGCTGAAGCCTCTCCGAACGGATGCCTAAACGTCCCATTTTTTTCCACATCCTTTTGACGCGCCGCTCTGTCCAGTGATTGGCGTCAATGTAGTGGCAGTCTCCGATATGGCAGCCTGAAACCAGCACCACGGGCGCTCCCTTCTCAAAAGCACGCCATATGAACTTATCGGTCACCCGGCCTGAGCACATGGTTCGGATCAGCCGAGCATTTGATGGATATTGAAGCCGGGACACACCCGCGAAATCCGCGCCAGCGTATGAACACCAATTGCAGGCAAAGGTCAGGATGCGATCCATGGACTCCTCTTCGAGGAGGGCGTCAATCTGCGCCTCGATTTGCGCATCGGTGAAATGATGCATCTCGATGGCGCCGGCGGGGCACTCTGCCGCACAGGCGCCGCACCCGGCGCATGCTGCGGTAGTGACAAGCGCCGGAGTTTTGGATCGGGTATCCACGCTGATGGCGTTAAAAGGGCAGACCTTGGCGCAGATACCGCAGGATGTGCATAACTGCGGGTCCACCTCAGCGGTCATGGCTTCCACCTTGAGCTTGCCAGGCGTCATGAGCCGCATGGCCCGCGAAGCCGCGGCTGAGGCTTGTGTGACCGATTCCCTGATATCCTTGGGCCCTTCAGCGCAGCCGGCGAAGAAGATACCACGGGTGGCGGAATCCATCGGCTGCAGCTTGGGATGGGCTTCAAGATAGAAGCCGTCTGAGCTTTTTTGCAAGGCCAGCATTCCCTGAATTACCTTCATATCCTCGGGCGGATTCACACCAACGGCCAGGATCACCATGTCAGCGCGGTGAGTTTCGAGCTCATTAGTTGAAGTGTTCTCTACCGTCAGGATAAGATTTTTGGTCTTGAGCTCTTCCTTGATCGAGCCGGGCAAGCCCCGGATATAGCGTACCCCCACGCCTCTGCTGCGCCGGAACAGGTCCTCAAAACCCTTACCAACAGCCCGGATATCTATATAAAAGACCTTGATGTCAATATCAGGATAATGCTCCTTGAGCATGAGCGTGCTTTTAACCGTGTTCATACAGCAAATGTTGGAACAGTAAGGGTTACCCCTCCGCTGCGAACGAGAACCGACGCACTGGATAAACGCCACAGATTCTGGCCGCTTCCTGTCTGTAAGCCTGATAACCTCGCCCTGGGTGGGTCCGCCAGCGTTGATTAACCGCTCCAGTTCCATTGAGGTCAGCACATTCTCGTAGCGGGTGTAGCCGTATTCATCGAGCACGGTCGGATCATAAAGGTCCATGCCCGTAGCCACGATGATGGTCCCGATTTTGAAAGTCAGTTCCTCGTCGTTCATATTGAAGTCAATACAGTTTTTTTCGCATTTTTCGATGCACTTTCCGCAGATGATAGGATTATGTCCGAGGCAGCTGTCAATATCAACCACATAGGATGAAGGAACCGCCTGGGGGAAAGGCTGATAAATAGCCCGCCTGGAGCTGAGTCCCATGTTGAATTCATCCGGTACGATAACCGGGCAGACGTCAACGCAGTCGCTGCAGGCGGTGCACTCATCCTCCACAACATACCTGGCCTTCTTAAGGATGTGTACCTCGAAGTTGCCGACGTACCCCGTGGCTGATTTAACTTCACTCAGTGATAGTAAGGTTATGTTTGGATGTCGCCCGACATCCGTCATCTTCGGACCCAGTATTCAGATGGAGCAGTCCATGGTTGGAAACGTTTTGTCCAGCCTGGCCATAATCCCGCCGACACTGGGTTCTTTTTCGACCATGATTACTTTGAAACCGGAGTCGGCAAGGTCAAGAGCCGCCTGGATTCCCGCCACCCCGCCGCCAATGATCAAGGTGGTTTGTTCGATCGGCACCTCAATTTCAACCCTGAGACTGAGATGTCGGGCGCGGGCGATGGCCGAACGCACCAGGTCCTTGGCCTTGAGCGTGGCCCCTGCCGGGTCATTGGTGTGAACCCAGGAGCATTGCTCGCGAAGATTGGCCATTTCCAGGAGATAAGGATTCAGCCCGGCTTCCTGGATACATTGCCTGAAAGTCGGTTCATGAAGTCGTGGCGAGCAGGAAGCAGCAACCACGCGATTGATGCCGTGCTCCTTGATATCAGCCTTGATCTGGTTCTGGCCCGGCTCTGAGCAGAGGTAGGCGTCATGACGGGAGATCACCACATCGGGCAGACCCTCCGCATACTCGGCCACCGCTTCGCAGTCCACCACCCCGGCTATATTCAAACCGCAGTGGCAAACGTACACGCCGATCCGAATTTCATCATTGGCTTCTTTTGATAGCATCTTGCGCTTCCTCTCTTCAGGGAAAAAATATATTATTTTAAATGAGCCTTAGACCCGGCCATGGTTCATTAAACGGCTAAACCACGATTTTCGGTCAAGACTCATCTCTTCTCCGATCCAATTGCCTTCTCTCCTTCCGACCACTCGATTCGATCAGCCAGCACGTTCGCCAGGTCGCGGATTTCCATGGAAAGAGAACCGCGCTGGACTGGGTCCCGCATGGCGCAGGTCAGGTGGATCATGCACTTGGGACAGGCGGTGACCAAAAGGTCCGCTCTGGTCGCTTTGGCTTCTTTGAGTCGCTCGATCTGAATTTGCTTGGAGTAAGCGTCACAATTGATAAAACTATTGTTCCCGCAGCAGATGGCGCTGTGCCTCGAATTTTCCATTTCCTTTAGCGCCAGATCGGGAATCATGTTGAGCAAGGCACGCGGCTCCTCGTACCGACCTAACGTTCGGCCCAATCGGCATGGATCCTGGTAAGTTGCCTTTCGTTTAAAAGGCTTAAATGACACGCCTCCTTTACGGATCTCCCGCTCCAAGAGATCAATGAGCAGGGTTACCTTGAGGTCAAATTCCGGGATTACTTCAGGCATGAAGCAACTTAAAACCTGGTAGCATTCCGGACAGGACACCACGACCTCCTCGACCCCGGCGGCCTTGAACTCCTCATAGTTCAGCCAGCAGAGAGTCTCGAAGTTCTCCCTGTCTCCGGTCCAGAGAAGATCGTGTCCGCAGCAGCGCTCTTCAGACAGGATTACCGGCTCGATATCCAGGAAATTCAATAGTCGGATGCTGTCTCGGGTGATGGAAAGGGTATCCACTTCAATCCCGGCAAAGAAGACATCGAAATACGGCGTGCATCCGGTGAAGAAGGCTATGGGGCCAGACTCTGCGACCTTGAGGTCTGGAACGAGCCAGTCCATCCGATTCTGTTCGAGATCGGGAGACGTCATCATCCTCATCCAGGAATGCAAGGCCCCATCGTGAGCCCGGTAGCCCTTGAGGCCCTTGGCCTTGGCGAGAATGGTTCGCATTTCTAAAATGAATCGGCTGAACTCAATGCCAGAAGGACAGCGTTCCTCGCAAAGCCCGCAGGTCAAGCACTCCCAGACCGAGTTCTCGATAAAGGCCTCGTCTTCCGGTTCGACGATAAGCTTCTGAGCCAGAAGTCTGGGTGAGTACTCCTTACCAGTAAGCATCCTGGGGCAGGACGCGGAGCATTTGCCGCACTCCAGACACATGTAGAGGGACCTGTCCCTGATGATCTCTTTGATCTTGGGATGGTCCAGCTTCATGACGCCTCCCGCTCCTGCCGCGGCTTGGCGGGATGGGTCCCTAAAGCCTCGATCTGTCTGGCAAACTCCCAAAGCGCTCCGACCAATTCCTCTCGTTCATGAGCCGCAAAACTGCGCTCTACCAAACGATTCTGGCCGACGCCAAGAAGGTGCAGAAGCCGGCGCACCCTTTTGACATTGGTGTGACCCATTTCCGGTCCTGGGCCATAGCGACAATCCTCGTCTTTACACTCCAAAAGAATTACGCCATCCGCGCCGAACTCAAAGGCCCTCAGTATCAGAGCCTGGTTGATGCGACCGATGCACATGACACGTATCAGCCGAAAGTTCGGCGGCATCTCCATTCGAGCCATGCCAGCCGCATTGTAGCAGGCATAGGGGCTCCAGTTACAACAGATACCCAGGAGATTTGCCCGGCCCATATCAGCGTTCCCCGGCCAGGGTGCCCATGACGATCTCTTCGAGCAGTTGATTGGAAAAATAAGGCATATCCATGGCTGTGACCGGGCAGCGGCCAACGCAACCGCCGCAGCCGACGCAGTTATATCGCAACACTTCAGCCGTATAAATACCTCTATGGTCGGACACCAGCGTTACCGCGTCAAACGGGCAGATCTCAACGCAGCGGCCGCATCCTCTACACCGCTCCGGGTCAACGCGGGGACTTAACTGGTGATCCTTCAAGAACGCTTCAGCCGCAGCGGTGGCCACCTCAGCAGCCAGGGCCGCGCCAGCCTCGTAAGCGCTCACCCTCTTCAAGGTTCGAGGCAAAACCCGGTACAGCCCGACTTGAGGCGAATGAAAAAAAGCGAAATCATAGCGGTAGAATTTCTTGAGACCCATCATATCTTCATGAATGGCAAGCGGCAGCACGTTCTCATCAGTCAGGCAGACGATATCAGCGCGCCACCGCCGCCGGGCGGCCCCATCCCTGGCCGTGACCCTGAAGTCCCCGATGTGACCCTGAATCTCCCCGATCTCCGCCTCTTTCACTAAACTGATAGACCGGTCAAGACCTCGAGGCGCACGCCTTTTACGGATCTCCTCGGGGAGGTCCGAGCCTGGGAGCCGGCACCGGTTGACCAGCTTCACTTTAAATCCTTGAAGCGCTAAATTTTTAGCGCAGCTTATACCAACCTCCGAACCGCCCAGAATCAAAATTTGCCTGCCAATTTCGGTTATGCCTTGCCTTAACGGCCCCATGAAGCGGGATCGGATAAAGGCCGCCCGAAGAAGGTCCCTGGCTCTTTCAACAATCTCATCCTCTGATTGATCTCCGCTTAGCAGGTGGTCACGCAGATTGATCATCTCGAAACGGCTGCGTTCCAGTCCCAGCCGCTCGAAAAGATGAATCCTGGCACGGTTTCGCTGATCATTGCATGAGATGCATTGGAACTCCAGCGGACAGCAAACGCATGAAGCCAGGATTACCCGCGCCAGATGGTTTTCGCGCACGGCCCGGGCGATCCTCTCCGCCCCGCCGGGGTGGCAGGCTGAAAAAATCAATTCGCTATGTTCGATCCCGGGGATTGAATCGGCCAGTTCACGTATGCGCTCGAGCGCGCTCTGAGGCGCCATGGTCCCATTGCAGGTGCAAAGGAAAAATCCAAGCCGCATCTCGTCAGGCCAGCCGAGCGTTTCTGTTTCCACTGGAACTGACGAAGCCCTGAGATTCAGTGTCTCGGCCATGATTCGGCCAGCCGTGGCGCTCCCCGCCACCAGCACGTCCATGAGGTCGGTAGCGCCCTGGAAATGTTCTGCCTTATAAATGCCTTCACCAAACTCAGAGACTGGTTCAGGCAGCTCCGCTTCGTCAGCCACGAGCACGGCCGGAGTTTCGAGCTCGATGTGCTCGCCGGTTCTGAAGTGATTGATAGCGCCGATATCAACACAGACCGACTCGCACAACCGACACTCACAGCAGCTACTGCACTGCAGGCATCGTTTTGCTTCGGAGATCGCCTGTTCGGTCGTGAAACCGAGGTCCACTTCAAGAAAGTCACGACGCCGTGCTTGGGGCTGTCGCTGAGGCATCTCCTGTCTGGGCTGTTTGGGAACATCCTCTGAAATCTCTACATAGTCGCCAACACCGCGTGTCTCAGCCATGAATTCTTCAAACGGGAACGGCTTCCGGGTCAGATATTCTATAATTCGCCCGGCTGCCATGCGGCCGTCAGCCATGGACTGTATGACGGTGGAAGGGCCGGTAACCACATCACCGGCTGCGAAAACACCCTGGCAGGAGGTACGCAGCTTCCTGTCCACTACCAGCCTTCCCCCGGGTCCGGTTTTGAGCGCTTTATCCAGGCCTGACTGATCGAGATGCGGCCTTTGGCCAATGGCGACAATGACCGTGTCCGCATCCAGGGTAAAGGTTTTTTCGGAGTCGAACACGATTCGGGGCGGCGCTGATTCAGAAAATTCCCAGTGAGCCGGACGACAGATAACCCGCTCCACCAGTCGGTCTCCTTCAAATGCAACTGGCGCAGCGCCAAGCCTGAATCGAACACCTTCTTCTCCGGCTTCACGAACCTCATCGGGACTGGCGGGCAATTCGTCTTCTTTTTCAATAGCCAGCACCGTAACCTCTGCTGAACCCAGCCGTAAGGCCGTTCGCGCCGCATCCATGCTTGAATTGCCGCCGCCAATGATAACGGTGCGAGCGCCAACCTCGCCCTGGCCTTTGATATTGACGCCGGTGAGGAACTTAACGCAGGGATGGATACCCTCCAGATCCTCACCGGGGATGTTGAGTCTGAGGTCAGAATGCGTCCCTGTTGCCAGGAGAATCGCTTTGTAGCATTGATCGAACAGTTTCTCAATGGAACTTATCGTGGTGTTGGTCTGTATTTTCACTCCCAGGTCAGCCAGGGCCTTGATTTCCGCATCCAAAACCTTTCGGGATAATCGAAAGGCGTTGATCCCGGCCCGCAGCATCCCACCGGCTTTAGGGAAGGATTCGAATATGGTGACCTTAAACCCTGCCCGGTGGAGGAAATACGCCGCGGTGAGGCCTGAGGGGCCGGACCCGATGATGGCCACTCTTTCCGGACGTTCCTTCCGCTCAGGTATCTTGAATCGAGGTGGACCCTGCGCAGCCTCGTAATCAAAAAGAAAGCGTTTCAGAGCGCGAATCGCCAGTGGCTGGTCAAGGTCGCTCCTGCGGCAGGATGACTCGCAAGGGTAATGACAAACACGGCCGCACACGCCGGGTAAGGGGTTGTCTTCTCTGATAACCGCCAGGGCCTCTTCAAAACGACCGGCCGCAGTGAGGGCCATATATGCCTGTACGTTCACCCCCAAGGGACAGCTCTCTCGACAGGGACTGACTTTTCTCTTGTCCAGCTCGAGCGCCCGGGAGGGGCAGTAAGCTGGAGTACGTGACAGGGGAGGCTGATCACTCTCCTGCAGGGGACAGATTTCCATGCAGCGGCTGCAGCCTATACAGAGGTCGTAATCAATATACATTGGAGACTGCTCGACTACCACCTTATAGCCGTCTCCACTTTTATCAATGGACGTGACGTGCGCTCGAGTCAGCGTCGTGATCAGGGGGTGACGAGTCACCCGCAGGTAGAGAGGTCTGAACTGGAAGTTAAGGTCTTCGGGCCATTCCCTGAAGCCTTCAATCCCACCTGGCAGCTCAAGGAAATGCTGGGCCCGAGTGACCCAAACCGCCGGAATGGCAGACTGGGCCATATCCTCTGCGATCTTGAGAGCCCCGTATCCCGAACCCAGAATCAATACCGCATTTTTCGGCGTTTTCGATTTTTCAGTCACCGTTGCGCTTTCCCCCGGCTCCGATCTTGCTTAGACCTGCTCTTGAGTATGGCCGCCCCATACTCCCGTCCACGGTCAAATGCCTGGGAGTTGCTTTCCTTGGTGCGGGGCGGCACCGAGCTGAGCACGGCTTCTTTGAGGGACTCGACGGTGACAAGGTTGCTGATTACTGATAAGAAGCCGAGCATTACGATGTTGGCCATCATCTTATTGCCCAGTTCTTCAGCGAACCTGGTGGCTGGAATATGGTAAGCCGACCAGTTTGGGTCGAGGTTCTTGGGTTGGACTAAATCGGTATCCCACACGAGAAGTCCCTTAGCGACAAGGGATTCCACGTTTTTCTCATAGCCTTCCTGGTTCATGCAGATCAATACTTCTGGCTGCTCCACGTAAGGAGAGAGGATCTCCTCGTCACTTATGATGAGCTGGGAGGAGCAGGACCCACCGCGGGCCTCAGGTCCGTATGACTGAATCATGATGGCGTGCCGACCGTCGTAGATAGTTGCCGCCTTGCCCAGGATGTTGCCGGTCAGGATGATGCCCTGACCGCCGAATCCGGTAATAACAACTTCTGTTTCTTTTTTAGCCGCCATGGGTGTTAGCTTGAGGCCTGCTCTTCTGGCACAAAGGCCTTCGGTTCGAGAGTCGGCCAGTCTCCCAGCTCTCGGCGATTCATCAATTGGTAATTATCCAGGAATGTGGGACGTTCTATGTCCACAAACGTGCCGACTACCAGGTTTTTATTGAAGTCCAGGACCGCGTCTTGAGGGTCTATGCCGTTTCTGATGACTGAACGTTCATGAAAGAACCGAACGAGATCAAGAGGGTTGCGGATCCTGTTGCGCCGGCCGAATGAGGTCGGGCAGGGAGATAGGATTTCGACGAAGGAAAAGCCCGGTTTTTGCATGGCCTCGGAGATCGAGCCGGTGAGCCTTCGGATATGAAGTGCGGTCCAGCGGGCCACATAGACAGCTCCACAGGAGGCCGCCAGGGCGCACATATTAAACGGCTCCTCGGGACTCCCGACAGGGCTGGTGGTCGTTTTGGCTCCAAAGGGTGTGGAAGGAGCGAGCTGGCCGCCGGTCATGCCATAGTTGAAGTTATTGACACAGATGACGGTGAGGTCCATATTGCGCCGGGCGGCGTGGATGAAGTGGTTGCCACCGATGGCCAGAAGATCGCCATCGCCTGAAGCAACGATGACACACCCTTCAGGATGGGCAAGTTTCAATCCGGTGGCAAAGGGAATGGCGCGGCCGTGGGTGGTATGGAACGAATCCAGTTTAATGTACCCTGCCATTCTGCCCGTGCATCCGATGCCCGATACCATGGCTATATCATCAAGCTCAAATTCGGATTTCTGAATAGCCGCGATGACGCAGCTGAACACGGTGCCAATCCCGCAGCCGGGGCACCAGATGTGAGGCAGGCGGTCGGTCCGCAAGAGCTCGTCTTGCGGATGCCGCTGTACAGCCTTTTTCTTTCTTTTAGCGCTCATGACGCCTCCTTAAGCGTCGCTTCGATAGCCTCAAGGATGGTCCTGGGTCTGATGATGGCCCCGCCGGGATGGGAAACCAGCTGTACATGGCAACGACCGGCAGCACACCGTTCGAGTTCAAGCACCATCTGACCCATGTTGATCTCCGCCATGATCATGGCCTTCACGCTGCCGGCCAGATCATGGATCATCTTTTCCGGGAAGGGCCATACTGTATTCAGTTTAATAAAACCGGCCCGAAGCCCCTTTCCCCTGGCATCCATAATTGCCCGCCTGGCTGACCTCGCGCTGATGCCGTAAGAAACCACCACCACCTCAGCATCGTCCATGTAAAAATTTTCGTAATTTATAATTTTGTCGGCATTAGCCCGGATCTTCCTGAGGAGCCTGTTTATCATTTGCTCCTGGGCGGTAGCGTCCATAACCGGGTATCCGCGCTCATCATGGGTTAGACCGGTGACATGCATGCGAAAGCCGTCTCCAAAATCCGCCATGGGCGCCACGTGGTCACGATCCGGCTTATAAGGTAGATACTTCTTCGGGGAAACCGACGGCTTTTTACGGTTGACAATCTTAATTTTACCTTGGGCAGGAATCACCACCCTCTCAATCATGTGTCCCACGACCTCATCCGCCATGATCATGACTGGCACCCGGTACTGCTCCGCAAGATTGAAGGCCCAGATGGTGAAGTCGAACATCTCCTGAGGTGACGATGGTGATACGGCGATGATCTCATAATCTCCATGGGAGCCCCAGCGCGCCTGCATCATGTCCGCCTGGCCCACAAGCGTAGGCAACCCGGTGCTGGGACCGGCTCGCTGCACGTTGCAAACCACACAAGGCACCTCGGTACATGCTCCCAGGCCGATGTTTTCCATCATCAGGGAAAACCCCGGCCCCGAAGTACTGGTCATAGCCTTGACGCCTCCCCAGCTTCCTCCCAGGACAGTGGCCATGGCGGCCATCTCGTCCTCCATCTGGATGAAGGTGCCGCCCACCTCGGGCAGCCGCTGCGACATCCGCTCGGCAGTCTCCGTGGCCGGCGTAATGGGATACCCGGCGAAAAGGCGACAACCAGCGGCTAAGGCTCCCTCACAGCAAGCCTCATCTCCATTCATGAAATGAATTCCGGTTAATACCGCCTGCCCGGGCACGAGGTTTCTCCTTTAATTCGTTTGAAGACTTCCAAGTCCTGATAAAAATTTATCATTCCTGAATTTACCTATGTCACCTAACCCTTGGCCCCACCCAAGGGCGAACGCGATTAAGATTGAAGCATGGATCACCTGCCAGGGCTAGTGAGCTGTTTCTGGAACCTCAACCGAGAAGATAGCGAATTCAGGGCAGAGAGCCTCGCAGAAGTGACAGTTGACGCACATACTTTCATCTACCACTTCCGGGAAATGATATCCCTTGACATTGAATGATTTGGACATTCTCAGGACATCGCGAGGACAGTAGTTAATGCAGTATTCGCAGCCCTTGCATCGCTCCTCGATGATGATCACTTTGCCTTTACTTACCTGGATGACACCCAGGTCAAGAGGCTCTCTCCAAAATTTCATCCTGGCTCCCTCTGACGACACACGGAGAGGTTAGAATAACTGTTGCGTAAAGAAGAACATCTGGTGGGTTCCAAGAGTCTCGTCGTGTGCTTCGCCCTGTCACCAATTTTGATGCTTAGATATCACCTAATCTTTAAAAATGCAAATGGAAAACACAGGGACAGAAGCCGTTGTTTTTTTTAAAAAGCCGATTTATTTGACCAAATTAGGGTTCAGATGCAGTTTTACAGGTCTGTCATGAAAAGGAATTTATTTTAAGGATTGACAAAGTGCCATCTCTGCATACAATCAAGGTGTATGTAAATATATTCAATCACTTCAAGTTGACTGGGCTGAGAGACTGGAAACCGTGTCTTGTCATGGATCATTATGATCAACTTGATACTAAGCCAGATTACACGCCTTGAGCAGGCCGCTCCCATGTGAAGCATCCGTTGCAGGCATATATTTAGGAGGTATGAATGGAACCATCAATAAAAAAACTTGACTATCTTTTTGCGCCCCGGTCCGTAGCGGTCATTGGAGCTTCAGGAAGTTTTGGCAAATGGGGTTTTGGCATTATCCACCAGGTACTCAAATTCAAAGGTGATTTCTCGGTTTATCCTATCAACCCTAAGATGAAGGAAGTCCTCGGAGTCAAGGCTTACCAAAACATCACCCGTGTCCCTGGAGACATAGATTTTGCGGTGATTGTCATTCCGCCGCAGAACGTTCCAGCGGCCATGGCAGATTGCGCGTCAAAGGGAGTCAAGGCAGTCCTGGTCATCACGGCCGGTTTCAGGGAGATTGGTGAAGAGGGGGCCAGGCTTGAAGCCGAGATGCTGCAGATCGCGAGGCAGGCCGGAATAAGGGTGGCGGGGCCGAACTGCAACGGCCATTTCAACACGGCCATAAATTTATTTACCATGGGCATTCGTGGAATTAAACCGGGCCCCCTGAGCCTCATCTCCCAGAGCGGTAACTTCGGGGGCTTTATTGTCGGACAGGGCATTGAGAGAGGGATCGGCTTCAGCAAGTACATCAGCAGCGGGAACGAAGCGGATGTGACGATCGAGGATTACATCGAATATCTGGGTGATGATCCGGAAACCAAAATTATCTGCGCCTATGCAGAGGGACTCAAGGACGGAAGGCGTTTTTTCAACCTGGCTCGAAACATTACCAGGGAAAAACCGATCATCATGATGAAGGTTGGCCGGACCGAGGAAGGGGCAAACGCAGCTAGGTCGCACACCGGCTCTTTGAGCGGTTCGACCGTTATCCACGATGCGGCCTTGCGTCAGGCGGGTGTGATTCAGGTTTACAAGGCGGATGAGATGCTGGACGTTGCCTCAGCCTTGATTCGTCAGCCCCTGCCTCGAGGCAGAAGGGTTGGGATTGTCACCGGCGGCGGCGGTTTTGGTGTTGTGGCCGCGGACGCATGTCGAAGCCTCGGTCTTGAAATTCCTGAATTATCCGAAGAAACCATTACTAGCCTGAACCGATGGATGCCTTCGCGCTGGTCCCATGCCAATCCGGTGGATATGGCCGGAGACTCTTACGGCTCCATCCCCACTCTGGGCACCATGCTCAAATCTGAGAACGTGGATGCGGTACTGGCGGTAAGCTGCCTCGGATTTCCTGCCCAGCCGCCTGAGGAGTTTCCGCTTGAAATCCGGGAAGAATTCAAGAAGTACCAAAAACAGATGGTAGAGGGGGAAGTCTCTCTTATGGATGGTTTGATCGAACGCATGGAACGGTATAACAAGCCGCTCATCATCGCCGCGGTCAGCGGTCGCGACCGGTCTAAGGCGATTGCCAAACTGGAGGAAAACGACATTTACACCTACCGCTCACCCGAGGATGCCGCCAGTGTCATGGCTTACCTGGCAAATTACGCCGACTATCTTTCCAGATCGTAAGAGAGACTCAAAGCAATGATTTGGACTGTAGCGTTAACAATGAATGAAGGAGAGGGATTATGTCCTGGTTAGAAAAGGGAAACATTCGGCTTTATTATGAAGACGTGGGTAAAGGAGCGCCGATTATAACCAATCATGGTTTAAGTGAGGATTGCGGTTACTGGAGCGAGACGGGCGTTACCGCGAAATTAGCTGAAAATTACAGAGTTATTTCTATAGACATGCGGGGTCATGGCCGCACGGTGGTCGAGGGCGAGCCTTATGGTTACGATGCGGACACCATGGCTGATGACTTTGATACGCTCGCTGACGAATTGGGTCTGGAACGGTTCCATTTATTGACGCATGCCACTGGCGGGATGGTCGGTGTGCGTTATGCCATGACCAGGTCTGATCGGCTTATCAGCCTTATGCTGACCGACACCGGTTCTGCCACATTGGTTGAAATGCCTGATCAAGAGGAGATCACAGAGCAGGAGCGCGCCGCGCGAATAAACAGGATGCTGACTGCGACCGTAGAGGAAAAGATGGCCAGAATTAAAACCGAACCGGGACCTTTCCTGTTTAAGATGGCTGAACACCCGAACAATGAAGGGATGTGGAAGATTTATGAAGGATTCCTGCGCCGCCAGAATCCAAAGGCAGTCCTGGATTTTATATTGAGCTTTTATACTGATCCTGACCCGCGGGTTGAATCGCTCAGACAGATCAAGTGCCCGACCCTGATCTTGCTCGGTGAATTCGACGTCGTCTTTCTGAAGCCGAGCGCCTTGATGGCCAGGGAAATTCCGGACGCAAGGCATGTGATTCTGGATGGTCTCGGACATATGACGGCCATTGAAGACCCGGAGCGAACGATAAAGGAGCTCCTTAATTTTCTTAAAACCCTTTCTTGAGCTACGGGAAGCCGGTCAGTCCAAGGACCTGTTGATATTTTATTTCCATACTAATTCGACTATGTTCCCGGGAGAAGTGAAATGAAAGAGACAAGAAAAATCTTCGAACCAATTGAGATTAATGGCATGAAGCTGAAGAACCGGATAGGATTTGCACCTTTGCTCAATATGCCCAGGGCAGAAGACCGCAGCCCCAACGATCTGACCGCCAGGTGGTTTGAAGAAAGGGCCAAAGGAGGAACCGGGCTGATAATGACCGGGACTTTTAATCCAATTCATCCGCTCATGCCCGGGGGTCCGGAGCGTTTTGCCAAATTGGCCGATGCGGTCCACGCACACGGCGCCAAGTTAGGTGTGCAGATTGGAGCCGGGGGTCCCATGGGTGGAACAGGCCCTTCGCCCATGCCTTACCCTGATGAGCATCATCCCAAGGATTCCATATTCGAAATATTGACCGGAAGTATATCACCCATGCCCGGCATCACCAGTGTCACTGAATTTCCGGTCGAGCAAATTGAGCAGTATAAAAACGCTTTCGCCAGCGCCGCCCTGGCCCTGAAAAAAGCAGGGGTTGATTGTGTCGAGCTTCATTGCGCCCACGGCGGGGCGACGCTTTACTGTTCTTTTATTTCACCGTTTTATAATCGGCGTGAGGATGAGTATGGCGGAACCTGGGAAAAGAGACTTCGTTTCCCCACGGAGACGATAAAAAAAATGAGAGAGGTGGTTGGTAAAGATTATCCTCTGTTTGTCAGGATCAGCGCCGATGAGTTACTGGGGCAGGCGGGAATCACCCTGGAGGATGCCACCAGTATCATTGTCCCGGCCATGGAAGAGGCTGGCGTGGACTGTCTCGACGTCTCGCAGGGCTCAATCCTTCATACTCCCCAAGGTATCACCATCCCGATGTATTATCCGAGAGGGTGCTACATCCATCATGCCGAGGCGGTAAAAAAGGTAACCAAGCTGCCAGTCATCGGCGTGGGCCGGATTGTTGACCTCGATATGGCCGAGAAATTCCTGCAGGCGGGGAAAGCTGACATCATTTACATGGGCAGACAATTAACCTCTGATCCTGAAACCCCGAAAAAGTATTATCAAGGGCGAACAGATGACATCAGAAAATGTATCGGATGTCTGGAAGGCTGCGGCACGCCCTGCCCCATTAACTATGATATCGCCCCGGGGTCCATTCCTTTAACCCCGGCCAGCAGCCCTAAGAAGGTTTTGATTATAGGCGGCGGTATCGCGGGCATGGAGGCTGCCAGGGTGAGTGCCAGCCGCGGTCATAAGGTTACCTTGATTGAAAAAAGCGCCAAGCTGGGCGGCACTGTGGCTGCGCTCGCGCTCGATCCCCTCACCGCTGAATTTGGAAACATAGTAGAATACCTCGGCGCCCAGATGAGGAAGCTGAA
Source organism: Deltaproteobacteria bacterium (assembly GCA_019308995.1). Taxonomy (NCBI): domain Bacteria; kingdom Pseudomonadati; phylum Myxococcota; class Myxococcia; species Deltaproteobacteria bacterium. The sequence goes on from JAFDHD010000008.1 coordinate 48,134, forward strand.
TCTAGATGTGCGACTTTGTAAGGAAGCTGATAGGGCAGATATTGAGGAATTGAATCCTGACGTCATCTTTTTAGCGACAGGCGCATCTTTGAGAATACCAGAACTAGCCCTGGAAAAAACCGGCGTTATGGACCACATCGAGGCCTTAAGGCATAGAAATAAAATAGGCCAACGAGTTGTGGTTTGGGGCCTGATGTATGGAGCTGAACTGGCCGTCTCCCTGGCCGAAGAAGACCGGGAAGTGGTTTTAATGGGTGAAGCGGGTGAAAATTCATTGGCCAGTCACGCTTCAAGCAATCGCATATGGTGGGTCTTAAAAAAGCTCACGGATATCAATGCTGTTAGAGAGAGACCCGAATCGGTGCGGGTCAGCAATCCAGAAGTTTTATTTCATGTGAAAGTGAAGGAAATAAGTGGCGGGGGAATTTCGATTACGAATAAGGACGGGAAAAAGAGTATCCTTCATTATGACACGCTTATTATTTCTAGAGGCCGGAAAAAGAATGATTCCCTTTTTGAAGAACTCAAGGGAAGGGTACCGGAAATTTACAAAATCGGAGACTGCTCGGCAGCCGGGAATATACTCAGGGCCGTGTGGAGCGCCAACGAAACAGCTAGAAGGATTTAATCGAATCAGGTGAGGCAAGAGATTATTTATACCTAATTGAACCACTTAATCCCGACGGTGGTTCAGAGGGCTGGGGCAACCCATGAGGGCGACAGGCATTGCCCGGTTGGCTGAGATCGTCAATCAATTAAGCCTCTGACTCTTGGCCTGGCCAAGACATTATGAGCCTTTTTCACGAAAAATTTTTTCAGCAGCATTAAGTTCAGCAGCACAGGCAAAGGTCATGAAAAAAAGAAATAAAAACAGATTGAATTTACTAGCAGGGCCGCGAGTTCCGCGATGAGAAGGACAAAGGAACAAGCAGAGATAACAAGGAAAAAGATACTCAGGGCGGCGCGTGAAATATTCTGCAGAGAAGGTTATTCCAGTACGCGTCTGGAGGAGGTGGCGAAAAAGGCAGGAGTGACTCGCGGGGCCATCTACTGGCATTTCGGTGATAAATATAAGCTATTCGTCAGTTTATTAGATGAGGGTTTTCGCGGATATTCCAAGCGGATCGTGGAAATTATTAATGGCGACGCCTCTCCTGTCACTAAAATCCGCAATCTGATGAAGGAGGCCCTTATTTCCCTGGACGAGGATAAAAAGTACCGCAGTGCTCTGGAGCTGTACTCCTTAAAGGCAGAGTTTACAGAGAAGCGTGCCAGGCAGTGGGAGGAGCTGCAGAAGCAGCAGGAGGAATTGCAACAGCGGTTGATGAGCGTGCCCGAAGCCCATCAATGGCTTAGAAAAGCGGTGGAGGATTTAATTCAAGAAGGAATTGTCATTGGTGAGATTGTTCCCGACATTGATCCTAAATTGGCCGCTTTGGCATTAATGAGCTATCTCAGCGGTGTGCAGTCAACCTGGCTGGATGATCCTCAGGCTTTTTCAGGCAAGGAGACGCCGGATGAACTGGTGGAGTTTATATTAAGCAGGATTATTAACCCAAAAGGCAGGTTAGAGCTTTATTTAAAAAAGCACAGTATTTCATTGGAGAAACCTTACCAAAAAGGAGGGTAACGATGGGTTAAAAAAAGATCTAGTGAAATAGAATTATTTTAATTTAAGTACTTCGGAATTTAATTTCTTCTGCATAACAGACTAGTATGACATTATAGGAGCGTATTTTTTCCATTTTTTCCAGAAAGCACCAAAACGCTGAAAATGGAGAAGCATTCCTTTAAGGTCATCATTTTTCGCTTGATTCCAGACAACAGGCGGGTCGCGTTGAGCCAGGCCTGAGGGGAAGGCTGGTTCTCCTTAACGGTGAGAGGGGTTGGCTTGACCCGTAAACTGGTTTACCGCTATCTTGAAAAATAAGGAGTTTATCGTTATGTCAGAAAAGACGGAAAAAAATCTGGCCTATGCGTTTGCTGCCGAATCTAAGGCTGCTATCCGAAATGCTGCCTTTGCTAAAAAAGCCGAAACAGAAGGCTATGCGCAAATAAGCCGCTTGTTTAGGGCCGTTTCAGACGCGGAATCCGTGCATGCTAACCGATACATCATGTTGATGCGCGGCAAGATTGGACCTACAGAAGAAAACCTCGAAACGGCTTTTCAAAACGAGATTAAAGCCAATGTGGAAGAATATCCCCAGCTAATCAAGGAGGCATCTGAGGAAAGCGATGAGATGGCATTAACGGCTTTTTCACAGGCTAAGGACGTTGAGAGCCGTCATGCCGAGCTTTACAAAAAGGCCATGAACGATATGCTTTCAGATCGAAAGACAGACTATTATGTCTGCCAGGTTTGCGGCTATATCAGTGAGGATGAGCCTCTAGAAAAGTGCCCTGTCTGCGGAGCGGAAAAAGAAAAATTCAAACACGTCACTTAGCAATATCTCACGCAAGACAATACTAAAAAATATAGCCTGCCCGCACCTTCAGGCTGTGTCTTTAAATGGCACTTTGTGTCAATGACATTTTAAAATGACCGGTGTATGTAGCACATCAATTGACCGATGAATCGAAGGAGCCCAGTGGCGAGACACTTGTAAGCGATACCTCCAATTAGTGTCGCGCTGCAAGTGGCGTGACACTGGGCGGGGCTTCTTGTTGGTCATTTATGATTTGTCCCTGGTCATTATATTGAGCCAGCTTACGGGGACCATGGAAGACGGCATAAGTTCCGTCTGCATATTCATGGAGCCGCACCCTGGTCTTTACGTAATGGTAGCGATGTTTGTCCGGCGGGATTTGTAGGACAAGGCCCTTATAACGAACGGTATTATCGTTACTGACCGTTCGTTCTTCCTGCACGCTCAGAATATCCTCCAAGCGACCCCCCACCCAAGGGACGAAAGCGCTGCCTTCCTCTGTGGCCGGGGCGGCGAAACGACGATTATGCTCGGGCAAGTATTTGGCCTTTAAAAAGCGGTTGGCCTCTTCCATATCTGTAATACCGTGGAGGCGCAGCTCTTGGGGCAGGCGATTTTGCAGGGTCTCAAACATCCGTTCTGAACGTCCCCTGGCTTCTGGAGAGTAGGCCGGGATCAATTCGATGCCTAACTGTATCAGGGCTCGACCGACCTGGGTCGGTCTGGTCCGGTCCACCTGACCGCCGGCCTGGGGAGTGTGCCAGTAGTGGGAAGCTCGGTCGGCATACAAGGAACTGAACAGGCCCTGTTTCCGGATGACTTCCCCCAGACCCAGGAAAGAACTCATGGTCCCTTCCTCTGCTACAAAAAAGGCGGAATAGATGACGCTGGTGGCGTCATCCATGGTCACGATCAAGTCCCAGATTTTCCCTGGAACCCATTCATGGCTTGATCCGTCCTGGTGCAGCATCATCCCTGGCAAAGGCCGTCGGGGTCGTTTGCGGCGATGAGCCCCTCGCCGGGGAGCTTTCTTTACTAACCCATTGTCCTGCAAGACCTTTTTGGTCCAGGTGTAGCTTCGTTGAATACCGTGGCCCGCCAGCTTCTCGTGAAAGTGCTTGACTGTAAAATCATAGTACCTGGTTTTAAACAAAGTCAGCACCCCCATGACCTCGTCCACCGGCGCCCGGCGATGCGACAGCTTGCCCAACCGCCGATCCGCCAGACCCGACAGGCCCTCTTCTTCATAACGCTGGCGCATGCGGTAGAATGTGCTCACCGATGTCCCCAATAACTCCGCCGCGTCTTCACAACTCAAGGTCTTCGTTTGATAGCGACCATATGTGTCCTCAAACCGCATCATCCTCACCTCTTGTAGCACCTCTGCTCGTTTCATGTATCATCCTCCTAAAGAGGATCATCCATGATCGGTCAACTCATGTGCTACCTAATTCGGTCATATCATGTGCTACTGACAATGCTTTTTTTAATAGTTGACATACCCTGCATGAATGATATACTCACCCGGTAAAGTGGGCATGAAGTCCACGATATAAACATAAAAAAAACAATATAAGATAGAAAATTCAGGCCGCGAAGGCAGTTTCCTCAGAAGAGGAAAATGAACTGCGCGGCCTTTTTTTTCTTGGGACACCATATATGGCTGAGCCGGCAGGCGCAGAATGGAGATCTAGGTGAATTTTGCAGTGGCGTCAATAAGAAAGGATGAAGCAGTTACCCACGAGCCCGGTCAAATCATCGAGACATACAAGGCAGCCATCAGAAGCAAGGTTTATCTTTTTATGGTGCTTCTCTTTCTACTTCTGGCCCTGATGATCGTTGCCATTGCCGTGGGTTCATATGATTTATCCGTTATTAGGATTATTCGTACTCTTTTCGGTTTGGAAGAGGGTCCTCAAAGAATCATCGTCTGGAACATCAGGATGCCGCGTATCTTGGCCGCAATCGTGGTTGGGTGCGGGCTGGGCCTGTCAGGCGTGGGCACACAGAGCCTGCTCCGGAATCCCCTAGCTTCTCCGTTTACCCTGGGCATCAGCCAGGGCGCGGCCTTTGGCGCGGCTTTCTCGATAGTGTTTTTAGGGGCCGGAGGTATGCTGGATAGCGCTCTGAGAACCGCTGACACCAACACCTTTACTATCCACAGTGTCTACACTGTGACCTTCTTCGCCTTCATCGGATCAATAACGGCTACGGCGGTGATCCTTTTACTGGCCCGGCTGAAAAAGATGTCGCCAGAATCAATCATTTTAGCCGGTGTGGCCCTGTCATCGCTTTTCACTTCCGGTACCATTCTGGTTCAGTACTTTGCCTCAGAAGTGGAAATAGCCACAGTGGTTTTTTGGACCTTCGGCGACGTGGCCCGTTCCAGCTGGCAGGAAATTTGCGTTTTAAGCATAGCCACCTTTCTGGTGGTCATTTATTACGTGCTCAATCGCTGGAACCTCAATGCGTTGTCCACAGACGAGGATGCCGCCAGAGCCTTGGGCGTGAATGTGGAAAAAGTGCGGCTGCTAGGCATGTTTCTGGCGGCCTTGGTAGCGGCGCTGGCTACAGCCTTTCACGGTGTGATAGCATTTTTAGGTTTATTAGCTCCTCATATCGGACGCCAGCTCGTGGGCGCGGATCATCGGTTCTTGATACCCTATGCCTGCCTCATAGGAGCGCTGCTCTTGGTGGCGGCAGATACTATCGGCCGTCTGCTGGTGGGATCGGGTACGCTGCCCGTGGGCGTTCTGACCTCCTTCATGGGGGCGCCGCTTTTCCTTTATCTCCTTATAAGGGGATTAAATAAATGATTCTTTCAGTAAACGGCGTCCAATTCAGCTATAACAGCCATCCTGTCTTAAGTGACCTAAGCTTTGATTTACCGCCGGGACAAATCCTGGGGATTCTCGGCGTCAACGGGGCAGGTAAAACGACCTTACTTAAGTGCATCAATAAAATCCTCAAACCTCAAACCGGTACCGTTCTTTTAGAAAAACAGAGCGTTTTCCGTATGAGCGGAAACGAGATTGCCAAGCACTTTGGTTACGTCCCTCAAAAGTATGGGGATGAACCTCTGAATGTTTTTGATACGGTTCTTTTGGGCCGCAAACCGTATATCAAATGGGCGGTTACAGAACATGATCTGGAAGTAGTTGAACGGATCTTGAGACTGATGCACCTGGAACATATGGCCCAACGGCCACTCAGATATCTCAGCGGCGGTGAAACGCAGAAGGTTATCATGGCTCGGGCTTTGGCTCAGGAGCCGGAGGTGCTTCTCCTGGATGAACCGACAGCCAATTTAGACCTGAAAAACCAACTGCAGGTCATGGACCTGGTGACGAACGCAGTCCGTGAGCAGGGACTCTCCGCCGTGGTGTCCATGCATGATATAAATCTGGCCTTCCGCTTCGTTGATTTTTTCCTGATGCTCAAAGACGGAACCGTTCATACCCTGACCCCAAAAGAGGCTGTTTCTCCGTCAATGATTCAAGAAGTCTATGGTGTTGAGGTTATCCTCAGTCAAATTAAAGATTACACCGTTGTGATTCCAATCAGACATCAACAGGAGGATAGAAAGTTATGAAGAGGTTTCTGTTCATTTGTTGTGCCTTGATAGCAGTTCTGGTCATAACGAGTGGCGACTGGGTGCAGGCCGGGAATAAGATTGCCATCAAAGATATGGTTGGACGTGAGGTAATTGTGCCTCAAAATCCTGACCGAATTATCTGCGTCGCACCCGGCACGCTCAGGCTGATTATCTACCTGGGCGGAAAGAATAAGGTGATTGGTGTAGAAGGTATTGAAAAGAGATTTCCCTTCACCAGGCCTTATTGGATTGCTAATAATGATCTGGGCCGATTGCCTTCTATCGGACCGGGCGGCCCGAATTCCATCAACAAGGAGCCAGACCTGGAGGCGATTCTGGCGGTAAGCCCGGAAGTGATTTTCATCAGTTACATGGAAAGAGATAAAGCCGAAGCGCTTCAAAAAAAGATCGGCATCCCTGTGGTCGTTTTGACCTACGGACCTTTTGGCACTTTTAATGAGGTGGTGTACGACTCCCTCCGCGTGGCCGGTCAGGTTCTCGCTAAAGAAAAGCGGGCTGAAGAGGTGATCTCCTTTATTGAAAGCGCCAGGAAGGACCTTTTGTCGAGAGTGGAAGGGTTCCCGAAAACCAATAAGCCAAGCGTGTACGTGGGGGGCATTGGTTTTAAAGGCACCCACGGTATCGAAAGCACGGAAACCATCTACGCGCCCTTTGAATGGGTTAAAGCCAGGAACGCGGCCAAGGTCACAGGAAAGAAAGGCCATATGTTTATCAACAAGGAGAAGATCCTGGCCTTAAACCCTGACATCATCTTTCTGGACGGTGGCGGCAGCGAACGCGTTCGGCAAGATTACGAAAAGAAGCCGGAATTCTACCAGAGTCTCAAGGCATTCAAAAAGCGGCAGGTCTACATGCTTCATTCCTTTAACTGGTACATGACCAATATCGGTACCGTCATTTCCGACGCCTACACGGTTGGCAAGATACTTTACCCCAAAAAATTTGCAGACGTGGACCTAGGCGTCAAGGCTGATGAAATCTATACCTTCCTGATCGGCCAGCCAGTATATGGGAAAATGATAAAAATCCACGGTCCGTTGGGGCAAGTGTTACCGTATTTGAAGTGAGGATCTGCCAGCAAAAGTGGCCAGGGGAGCAATACATGGCTCTCGTGGCAATCCAGGTGGTGGAAGATTGTACGAACGCAAAGCATTCTATTTTGACTCACAGGTCGAGGCGCCCTGGGCGGCACAGGATTACGGCCCAGAAGAAAGGGCTAAATTGGGCCGGCTTTTTGCCCAAATCAAATCGCTTGAGGGATTGGCTGTACTGGAACCTGGATGCGGCACAGGCAGGCTGACTGAAATCTTGTCCGACCACGTCGGACCGAATGGTCGGGTGATAGCTTTGGACATCAGCTCCAAAATGGTCGAAGCCGCCCGCCTCCGGGTGGACGATCGTCAGAATGTCGAAGTGCGCCTGTCAGAAGTTGAAACCTTTCCACTGGAGGATGGTAGCTTCGATCTGATTTTATGCCACCAGGTTTTCCCTCACTTTGAAGACAAGGAAAAGACTTTAAACATTCTCGCCAGGTCGTTAAAGCCGAACGGAAGGTTCATAATCTTCCATTTCATAAGCTTTGCTCAGATTAATGATCTGCACCGCAAGGTTCATACAGCCGTACAAAACGACATGATTCCAGAAGCGAGGGAGATGGAGCGCCTTTTCAAAAAAGCCGGGCTGAAAATTGAATTTATAAAAGATGATGATCAAGGTTATTTCCTGAGCGCGGTGCCGAAGAAAATTGAATCAACATCTTCTTAAAATGTCAGCGATATAAAAAACTATAAATATTGGGAGCTTTTCTATTCGTGGCCGCAGAAAACTCAAAAACAAGGCAAACCACAATGGAGATAATTCTGAAGCCGGTGGGCCATGTCCGCAGTGAACTTAAAGCGCCCAGTTTAGTGGCCAGTTCAAGCGACATCAAACTCAAGAAAAACTTCGATCAGACCAGGAAAGAGGCCAGGGAAATCCGCACCTTAATCTCCGAATTAATCATAAACCCCGGTCTGGATGGCATCCTGGATGGACTTGAGGACTTTTCCCACATTCTTGTTCTTTACTGGCCACACCTGGTTCCACCAGAAGGGCGCACCTTGACCAAGGTTCATCCTATCGGACGTAAGGACCTGCCTCTGGTTGGCGTCTTTTCCACCTGCAGTCCGGCGCGGCCCAATCCTATCCTGGTGACTGCGGTTCGCCTTCTTGAACGAAATGAGAACGTGCTAAAAGTCCAGGGACTCGAAGCAATAGACGGCAGCCCTATCATTGACCTCAAACCATATGTCCCCAGCTATTACTCCGCAGAAGAAGTCGAATTGTCAGAATGGATGATGCGAATCAATAAGGAGATTTCCGAAGCCTGAGCCTGAACTCTCTTGACAAGACTTCCTCCATAAATTTTAAGTGTTTCTTGAATTGATCCGTTATTTCAAAATGTTATTATTTTTTGTAAGTGAAAACGGGAATATCTTGTGCCAGAGTGAGCTTGTGAGCTAACTTATGAGGTTGACATGAGGGTTCCCTGAATTTTTTACGATAGTCCCGTTAGGGACACCTGATAATAGCCCGGTAATCCATTACCGGGTTATAACTTCCTGGTTTCAGAACCTGTTTCGGAACATTTTTTTGGCAATTGCTCTAGATATTTGTAAAGAGTCAAGTCCCATAGGGACGATTGAAATTCCTTTGATGGGCTAATTTTTCAAGCGTCCCGATGGGACGCAAATTTTTTTCGCCATTGGCCCAGCGCTAAAGCACTGGGCTATTATCATATCGTCCTCCGGACAAAGAGCCTCTGAAAACCTCTATTTTTAGGGAAAGTCCTGGCATATCTTTTTCCTTGAAAGCTCAGGAAAGGAGATGGTATGAATGATTAATCTGAGGCGGTATTATCCGGTTGAGTTAAGATCAAGCGGAGCAGACGGGTCACAAGCTCTATTCTTTATGTGAGGCCTTGACCTTGGGGGGGATTTACCAAAAAAAAGAAAAAGTGTAAACTATAAGTTAATTTATCTGGAGTAAACAAATCATCATAAGAAGAGGAAGAGGAAACTATGGCCAACTCGATCCGGATTGACCGAGATATTCCCATGAAGACACGAGACGGCGTAGTGCTGCGCGCAGATGTTTATCGGCCTGACGATAAGGATAAACACCCTGCCATTTTGATCCGTTCCCCTTATAACAAGCAACTGTCAGGGAAGAGCGACTACTTATCGGCCGTGGATGCCGCCTTTGCCAGATATGCCTTTGTGGTACAGGATACCAGGGGTAGATTCACATCCGAAGGCGATTACATGCCTGGCATGCCCGAAGGCCTTGACGGTTACGATACCGTGGAATGGATAGCATCCGAACCATGGTGCGACGGCAACGTGGGTATGGCCGGTGGCTCCTACCTCGGACGCATTCAGTGGCAGACCGCCATGGAGGCACCTCCCAGCTTGAAGGCCATGGCCCCGCACATAACCACCGCCGGGCCTTTGAGCGAAACCAGAATGAGCGGCCCTCTGGATTTCGAACAATCCGTAAGCTGGTTTGCGCTCATGGCCATTGATATGATTGATAAGTTGGAGAAGCAGGGAAAAGATGTTTCAAAAATGCGGGAAATGATTGATCGGGCCCGATTCAATACGGACGAAGTGATCAATTACCTCCCCTTTAAAGACGTTCCTCACTTTAATTTTGAGGGAGTGCGTCAGGGCTTCCAGCCCGGTAGGGTGGATGCCATTCTCGCAGCCCTCAAGTCTGAGAAGGATCTCTACTGGTCTTATGATAAGGTCCAGGTTCCTTGTATGCATGCCGCTGGCTGGTATGATCTCTTTGTGGGATCCCTGTTTAACAATTTCCTCAGCATGCGGGAAAAAGGCGGTTCGAAAATAGCCCGGGAGGGGCAGTACGTCTTATGCGGACCATGGGCTCATGGGGCAAATTTATTAGCCTTTGTGGGAGGACTTCATTTTGGACCTGTAGCCAGGGGAGTGGCAGCCTTTGTCCAGGAACGGCATCTGGCCTTCTTTGACAAATACCTGCGAGGGATTGATAAAGATATTCCTTTGGTGCGTTACTTTGTCATGGGCCGGGATAGATGGCAGAACGCTGACACCTGGCCCCTGCCTCAAACCGACTGGCAGCGCTTTTATCTTCATAGCAAAGGCCGGGCCAATACCGCATCTGGCAATGGCGTATTGAGTCGAAACGAACCCGGTTCTGAACCGTCTGATATCTTTGTTTACGATCCGCGCTTTCCGGTTCCGACTCTGGGCGGCAGGAATCTGCCTACCGGCAGGCTGGTTCCAGGCCCCTTTGATCAAACGCTGAATGAAAATCGTAGTGATGTTTTATGCTATACCACGCCTGAGCTTCAGGAAGACATGGAGATTACCGGCCCCCTGACCCTTCATCTCTTTGCTTCCACCTCAGCCAAAGATACGGATTTCACGGCCAAGCTGATTGACGTCTATCCCCATGGCGCGGCTTACAACGTTGCCGAAGGATGCATCCGGGCCAAGAACAGGAAGTCGGTCCTCAAGCCTGAGCCCATAACGCCTGGAGAGGTTTATGAGTTTACCATAGACATGGCTCACACCAGTATTGTTCTTCACAAGGGTCACCGCATCCGCCTAGACGTATCAAGCAGCAATTTCCCTCGGATTGATCGCAACATGAACACCGGTAACGCCTTCGGGGAAGACGCTCAAGGTGTGCCAGCAGTGCAGACGATATTTCATCAGTCTGAGTATCCATCATACATTGATCTGCCCGTAATACCGGGCAACAAGTAGAAGGAGCGCCGCGAAGCAATCTCGATCTTGATACTCTTGTATTCATTCAAACGGAACATAATTTTGACAACCACTATAATTCAAGAAATAAAGGAAGGTTGGCATGTCAAATTTCAATAATCTCAGTTCTCAAGAACTCCAGGAATACAAAACCAAATTGATGAAGCGCTACCATGAATTTCAGCTAAAAAATCTGACAATAGATATGACCCGAGGGAAGCCCTGTCCGGAACAACTGGACCTCTCCATGGATATGTTGACCTGCATAAACGCTCAGGATTTTCAGAGCGAAGATGGAGTAGATTGTCGAAATTACGGAGGGTTGGATGGGATTTTAGAAGCAAAAAAGCTTTTTTCGACCTATCTTGAGGTTGAGCCGGATGAGGTCATTATCGGAGGAAATTCCAGCCTGACCATGATGCACGATATCATTTTGCAGGCCATGATTCACGGGGTGGCAGAAGGCAGTGTTTCATGGGGAAAATTATCTCAGGTGAAATTTCTATGTCCCTGTCCTGGTTACGATCGTCATTTCTCGATCTGTGAGCATTTAGGCATTGATATGATTCCCGTGGAAATGAAGGACTACGGCCCGGACATTTCTCAAGTTGAAAGGTTAGCGGCTGAGGATGACGCCGTCAGAGGCATCTGGTGTGTCCCGAAATACAGCAACCCCACCGGAGTGATCTATTCGGATGAGGTGGTGGACCGGCTGGCAAACATGAAAACAAAAGCCGAAGATTTCCGTATCTTCTGGGATAATGCCTATGCCGTTCATCACCTCACGGATCGCCCCAAGAAGTTGAAACATATACTTCAAGCCTGCAAAAAGGCAGGAAATCCGGATAGAGCGCTTATTTTCGGCTCCACTTCTAAAATTACTTTTGCCGGAGCGGGGCTGGCCATGATGGCGGGGAGCAAAAGAAATATAGATTTTGCCAAGAAGCTGATGTTCTTTCAGACCATCGGGCCGGACAAGTTGAATCAGCTTCGCCACGTAAGGTTTTTAAAGAACATGGAAGGCATTGAAAGCCACATGAAAAAACACGCCGCGATCTTGAAACCCAAATTTGACATGGTGCTGAGTATCCTGGAAAAAGAATTAGACGATAAAGATATTGCAACATGGAGTCAACCCGCAGGCGGGTATTTTATCAGCGTGGATACGCCGGATGGATGTGCCGAAGCAGTGATTAAAATGGCGGCAAAGGCAGGTGTCAAATTAACACCTGAAGGTTCCACGTTTCCCTATAAAAAGGACCCCAAAGATCGAAACATACGCCTTGCCCCGACCTTTCCCTCTCTGGAAGATATCCAGACGGCCATTGAGATTTTAACTATCTGTATTCAACTGGTGAGTATTGAAAATTTTGATTTAAGTTCATTCGTTACAAATTGATTCTTAAGGTATCCGCCTGTCTAGCTCATTTTAGAGCGGTTTTTCTTTTTATAGCTGTTTTCAGATGAACGACAGATTGCCTTGGCTGTCAAAATTGAAAGGCCCGGGTCTAGTCACCGCCTCCATAAGAGGGTGCTTACGCACTTTTGCCAGCATCGGCTCGGAAACCATGATTTCTGAAAGTTCGCGGGTATTCTTGATGCAGACGATACGGCAGTCCTCAGGTCTCACCCCAACCAGGGTTTTCGCGGCGAGCTGAATGGCCTCCTGTTCGGTGTTCATGATTAAAGGGATAGACGCGCTATCCAGGTAAGTGGAGGTGATGGTATTGGTGTATGTTGCGCTGATGTCCATCTTCCGATAGAGCTCCATGGTGATCACGTCGGCCAAACCCACGCCGGTGGCGTTCCCGTGTGTTTCCGCTGAGAGATTCAGCAGGACGATCTTTTTGACCAGGGGTCCTTTCCACTCAATGAATCGGTTGTTGCGGCCGGTGATATTAGGATCGAAACCCGCACCACTGATATCCTTGCCTATCTCCTCAATGACCAGCACATCAATCATATCAAATAAGAGCCGGCCCATAAGTTCCTTGGAGCGTCTCTGCAAGCCGGCCTCCTCTTCGATTAGAGATTCGGCCGGAATGATTTTAAGGATGGCCGTTTCATGCAGAGCGTTTTCTACTATTCCCATTCCAAACAGAAAGGGCAGTTTATTCATGATGAAGTGGGCCGCTTGAGGCATCAAATCACCAAAGGCCCCGAAACCGTGAGTATGAAGCATGGTGGCCCCCTTGATTTTACCCATGCCGATGGCCATCATTTTCACGATCCCGCTTTCGATCGAGGCGCGGAAGTTAGTGTGGGGTTTAATGCGATTGATAAGAACGATTCCGTCTGCATCGCAAGCATATTGATCAATATGGATTGGAGTGCCGTCATCAAGGGCTCCGATTTCTTGAGTTTCCAGGGTCGAGCGGATGGGGCAGCCCGCATGATCTTCGGTGATGCCATAGTTTTCAAGGACCTGACGCTGCCCGGCCGCGGTCGCGGCCCCATGGCTGCCCATGGCCGGAAAAATAAACGGCCGACCGCCCAGGGCCTTGATTTCGGACACAACGGCTTTGGTAATTGCAGCGATATTGGTGACGCCACGGCTGCCACATCCGACAGCGATTGAAGAGCCGGGCTTGATCTTTTTTCGAATCTCCTCCCGCTTGAACTGCTCAACAACGGCCTGAACGACATTCTCGATTCTTGGCGCCTCGAAATTAACTCGCACTTTCACCATCTGAGGCAAAGGGATGTCCAGACCTCCGGCGATATTAACCTCTATTTGATCGTCAATCATCCCTGATTCCTGTTACTGGTCTGTAAAATCCCGAAGCTATCCCGCGGAACCTTTATAATATGGTTTAAGTAGAGCGAGAACAATTTTCTCAAGACCAGGACAGCCTGATCCCACTGTTATAAGTATCCTGGTATCCATGAAGCCGCTTTAAGGAAATGCTATCTCCTTAACGGCCCTCTGTCCTGTATCATCACCATCCACAGTGTGGGCTGGAGTTATTGCTTACATTGGCCCCTGCTCGAGTAACCTTGCAAAGACTTCCTCATAATGGAAATCCGTATCACCGCACATGTACTCGCAGGATTTGGCTTTTCGATAAAAAAGCCCGATATCGCCTTCCCTGGTTGTCCCGATACCGCCATGGATCTGGGCGGCTCTTTCACTGATGAATTTATAAACCTCATTTGCACAGGCCTTCAAGGCTGAAGCATCTCTGGCAAAATCCTCGCCTTCATCTATCATACAGGCGACTCGATACAGATAATTATATGTGGTGTCGTATTCCAACAACATGTTGGCCATATAATGCTGTATGACCTGGAAACCGCCGATTGGCTTGCCATATTGTTCCCTCTGCTTGGCATATTCAGCCGTGATATCAATACAGGCCTTGCAGCCTCCAACTATTTCGGCCGCCTTGGCCACGGCCGCCTTGGCGTTCATTTTCTCCAGGGTTTCTTTTCCATTGCCAGGCGAGCCAATGATATTCGCCTTTGGTACTTTGACGTCGTTGAAAATAACCTCACAGTTATTGTCTTTGCCAATGGTGGGCATTTTACTGATGGCGACATTCGGATCATTGGCATCAACGAGGAAAAGCGTTACCTCCTCATTATCTGTCTTGGCGGCCACAATGAGTTTGTGCGCCACGTTGGCATCCATCACGAACAATTTGGTCCCACTTAAGATATAATCGTCCCCTTGAGCCTCAGCCTTCAGGTTGATGTCTTGGGGATAATAACTGCCATCCTCTTCATATTGAGCCAGGGCCATGATCAGGCTGCCTTCCGCAATCTGGGGTAGAAGGTCCTTTTTTTGATCTTCGGTGCCTCCTTCCAGGATAGTGAGCCCGCATTGGAGTATGGTGGAGAAAAAAGGACTTGGATAAACCGCCCGGCCGATGGCCTCCTGAATAATGACCATATCTACGAACTGTCCGGCGTATCCTCCGTATTCTTCAGGAAACAGTAATCCCAGCCATCCGAGCTCGGCCGTTTTTTGCCACAGTTCTGGCGAATATCCGTCTTGACTCTCCTCCAATTCCTTCACCCGAGCATAGGGGCATTCTTTCGTCAAAAACCTCGTGGCTGCGTCCTTCAACATCTCATGTTCCGATGTAAAATCCAGATTCATCTTTCCCCTCCTTATTTAAACCTTGGGAGACCGACACCAACCCAGGCGATGATATTGCGCTGAATTTCAGAGGAGCCAGCCGCTATGTTCATCCCCAGAGACCACTGATAGGCATCGGACATTACACCGTCAAGCGGGGCCCATTTGGAAGAGCCCAGTTGACCATGCAGGCCCATAATCTCTGTGGCAAAATTGGCCAGACGCTGAAAAAGTTCAGTGCCAAAAACCTTTGATTCAGATGCGCCGGTGGCTGAAACAAGAAAGTTTCCTTTTCCCTGGTTCCAGGCAACTCTATAAGCCAGGTCTCGCCCGCGTTCGATGTCAATGTATAACTTGGCTAGCTTTTGTCTGACCATAGGATTCTCATAGAGGAGTCTCCCACCTCTTTTGGTGGTTTTTACATACTCGAGGAGTTCTTCAAGCGACCGTTTAGCAGAGGCATAAGAACCCACGCTCGATCTTTCAAAATTCATGGTGGCCCGGGTTGATTTCCATCCCTCGTGCTCCGGGCCTATACGGTCATGTTCCGGGATAATAACATCTGAAAAAAAGATCTCATTATACAGGTGTGTCCCGTCCATGTAATGTATGGGCCGCACCTCAATTCCCGGGATGCTCATATTTACGTTGAATACTGAAAGGCCGGAACTCCTTTTCTGGGAAGGGTCTGTCCGGGCCAAAAGAAACATACGGTCAGCCCTGTGAGCGCCGGTGGTCCAGACCTTTTGGCCGTTTACTACATAGTGATCGCCTTCTTTAATCGCAGTCGTTGTAAGCGCGGCCAGATCCGATCCGGCATTGGGTTCACTCCAGGCCTGGCAGTAATTCACCTCACCTCGAGCGATTGGAGGCAGTAATCTTTCTTTCTGTTCCTCATTGGCAAATTGCATCAGGGTTGGCGCAAACATTCCCACACCAAAACCGTCTATGCCTGGAGCACGATAGTAGGCGTGAACCTCACTGAAGATAAGCTGTTCGATGATCGGGGCCTCCCGGCCGCCGTACTCCTTTGGCCAGGCCATCGTAAACCAGCCCTTTTCCGCAAGCTTTTTTTGCATAGATTTATGGAACTGCCAGCCGTCATCGTCGCCATACATTGCCTCCAAGGCATTCTTTTGGTATGCCGGCGGTGCGTCCTTCATTTCCTCCCTGAAAAAATCCTCAAATTCTTTTTTCAGGGCTTGTTGTTCTTCTGTCAATTTGTAATCCATTAAACCCTCCTTTGCGTATCTTGGTGGTAATTAAATCGCGAGACCGCTTCCATCCGCCGCGGCGCCTCTAATCACCAGGCCGCTAAAAAGCAGCCAAAAGAAATCCGTTGATTTTAGACATCCTGCTGGAGTTCCGGGTACAGTGGTGACGTGGCTTTCACAACACGGATCATGATCAATGAATCCGCAGCCTTTTCCCCGGTGTCCGGTTCTTCCAGCACTCCTTCCAGCCAATAATATTCGGTTTTCGGCGTTTCGCCAACCGCGATAATCCTTCCCGTGCTGACGTAGTCCTTATCGCAAAAGATCGGCCCGTTGAGATAGCGGAACTCAAGAGCTCCGAAGAGCCCAACCACTCCTTGGCGCAAGCCTCGCTGATCGAAGGCCACCACCACCCCGTGTCTTAGGGCTTTAATCATCTGTGATGGGGTCAAGATAGGACCGCCCCAGGGAGACTCCTTCACATACCAGTCCAGCGGTTCGGTTATGCGCTCGAAGCGCTTTTGTGTATTTTCCATAGGAATATTCACGGTTATGGAGGGTACATCTGTTCCTGGTTTCAAATCTTTGAGGATCCGCACCTCGCCAGGAGGATGAAGATTATTGATCCGCTTGCGAAGGGCCGAAGGTTCAGCCGGGCTGCCAATCGAAGCGGTGCCTTCAGCAACTAACTGCCCATTTTTATGATTCATCCAGACGTCAACCTGAGCATTATTTTCTGTTTCCGGGCTTCGGACAAAGCATTGCACCGGTTCCAGGTGCATGGTGGCATAACGAAAGTATATGGAGATGCCGCCGGTTTCAAACCAGCGTCGGCCAAATGCCTTTATGAACAAGGGTACGAATTGCTCCAGGTGATAGGAACCGGCGATCGTGCCGCCCCGCATGCCTGCTTTTTGTGCGGTTTTGTCGTCGTGAATACTCGTTTTTGTGTCAAGGTGTTCATTAAACGGCTGCCTGAACGGGCCGACGAATACACCATCGTTTACCGCGATCTCGGTGTTTGCAAATGCTTCTTCAATCATGCTAACCCTCCTTGATGTTAAATAACGCGTTAATTCCTGAAAGCTGCCAGCCTTGATTCCCAAGCTGCCAGTCTGAAAAAAATAAAAAACATCAAGTTCGATTCAAAGGGACTTAAGAACGCTTTCTTAAGGCCTTTCAGGTTGCATAGAGCCCATATTCCTGTAAAGTCTCCCACATGGCCACGATATTTTCCGGCGGAACGTTAGGCTGTATGTTATGAACGGCTGCAAAGACAAAGCCCCCGCCTGGCGCCAGGTCATCAATGCGCCGCTTCACATCGTCACGAACCTGCTCGGGTGTTCCATTGCCCAGGATGTGTTGAGTATCTACGCCGCCGCCCCAGAAGGTAATTTCTTTCCCAAACTCCTTTTTGAGTTCTTTTGAGTCCATGCCGGCTGCGCTTACCTGTATGGGATTGAGTATATCAACGCCAATTTCTATTAGATCCGAAATGACAGGGCGGATGGCGCCGCAGGAATGAAAAAATATCCTGGCTGGAGTGTGCTGATGGATGAAATCAAAAAGTTTTTTATGACGCGGCTTGGCAATTTTACGATACATGCTCGGGGAAATGAGCATACGGAACTGTCCGGCAAAGTCATCTGCTTCCTGCACCACATCCACATGCTCTCCCACCTCGACCAGCGCCTTTTCCCAGTAAGCCATCTTAAGTTCCACGACCTTGTCCATCAGGTAACATAACAGGGTCGGATTCAAGGCAAAATCAGAAAAATAGCCTTCAAACCCACGCATCCAGGCCGCAATCTCCATAACTCCAGCACAAAGCCCGCCTAAAATAACTGCCTTTTCTTCCACCTTAACACCGCGGCGCGCCCGCTCGCCCAAGCCTTTAAAACGCGCGGGCTCTGTAGGATCGGGCCAGGGGAAATTATCAATATCATTTGTGTCCCGGGCGTCTCGAAGGGGGTGCTTAAACATATCATAATAATAACCGCCGTCTTTTGGCTTTTTCCAGCCTATACCCCACTCATCAAAGAAATAAGTATACTCTCCCATATCTTTAATCTCGATCTCAAAGGTGGCTGAGGATCGCGGGGCGGCGTTGCGAACGTCAACCTTGAAGCGTGCATCCACGTCTTTATCAACCATAGCAATCTGCTGCATAATATCTAAAACAGCGATATCGTCTTTCCCTGGCAGGCGGAGGTGCTCTCTGAGTTTTTCGTAGGCATGAATATGAATACCGGTCACCACAGTGGCCCCCAAATCAAATGGTATGCGATCCGGTTCTTGATGATTAAGGGCCATTCTTACCCTCTGGCGTGAATTCATAGTTTACCTTCTTCATTGTTTCAGCCAGCTGTTGTAATTAAGTTAGTCACGTTCCTTAATTATTCACTGAAACCGTTAAGGTTTTATTTCGGGCTCAGCCGTGTCTATAATATAAGAAGTAGCTGCTGTCGCCTGTTTTTTTGATTTTACCTAATTAAAGGCGGTCTTGCCAAACATAAATCTCATTCCCCTCGAAAAAAATTCATTGATGTACAGGGGAAAAACAATATGGCTCTCACGGATCATCTGTTCTGTTATCCAGAAGCTTCATAAGACTTTAAGTTTCTTAAGAAGAACTCCTATGCTATTATCAATAACCGTCTGATGAGAAAAACATTCAGGGCGTTTCGAGAGTGGAATTATTTTATCTTTATGTATTTCACCTTGTCTGCCAGGTGCAGGCAGTTTAAAAAATTATTTTAAGGAGGGGCATAATGAAATGGATAACACGATCCCATGTTCATGTAGATCGAGTGGCATGTCCTTGGCTCATTAAACGCTTCGTAGATTCTGAAGCGAAATTTCTGTTCGTTCCAACGAGTCGAATCCAGGATGTGGCCGAGCAGGAAGGCGCCATACCTTTTGACGCGCCGGATGTCGAACTTACCCATCATGATGGTGGTTGCTCGTTTGACGCCATTATCAAAAAGTACAACCTCAGGGATAAAGCGTTGTTGGTCCTGGGTGAAATAGTCAATGCCGCGGATACGAACAGGATGGATACTGTTCCTGTGGCCGCGGGCCTGGAAGCCATTGCTGTGGGTTACAGCCTCCGTTTTCCGAACGATGCGGAAAATCTAGAACATCAGTTTGAGGTCTATGACGCGCTTTATGCCTGGTGCCGTCTCAAGGTCGCCTTCGAAGCGAGGTAGCAAGCGGATATGATCATTTAATTATGGATCGCCTTAAACGCATTTCAAACTTCCTCGGTCTTAAAAGAAGTACGGTCGGCATGCTGGGCATGGTTATCCTGGTCGGCATGGGCGAACGGATGGCCGAACGGTTTTTACCGATTTATCTCATGGCCCTTGGCGGCGGTGCTTTATCAATCGGGTTCCTGAACGGTCTTGATAATCTTCTCTCGGCCCTGTATTCCTTCCCCGGGGGTTATCTTTCCGACCGGTTGGGCACCAAACGCGCCCTGCTTGTTTTTAATCTCATGGCCATGCTTGGATTTCTGGTGGTCATTCTGATCCCGGCCTGGCAGGCGGTCCTGGTGGGGGCTGTCTTTTTCCTGTCATGGACCGCGATCTCCCTGCCAGCGACCATGGACATTGTGGCCAAGGTGCTCCCCATGAACAAGCGTACCATGGGGGTTTCAATGCATTCCCTTGTAAGGCGTATCCCCATGGGGCTTGGACCGATTTTAGGCGGCCTCTGCATCGGTGTCTGGGGAGAACGGAATGGAGTGCGGCTGGCCTTTGTAGCCGCCTTTATACTTGCCTTTGTGGCAGCAGTATTACAGCAGCTGCTCATTGAAGAGCAAAGTCCGAAAAAAGCAAGCAGCGAACAAGCAACAGCACCGGAAAAGAATCCGCTGCGGCTGTTCCGTCTGATGAGTCCATCGCTCAAACGGTTGCTGGTTTCCGATATTCTGATCCGATTTTGTGAACAGATTCCCTATGCCTTTGTTGTGGTATGGAGCATGAAGACGATTGCAGCCCCGGTTACAGCTCTTAAGTTTGGTATCTTAACGAGCATTGAAATGGCCACCGCCATGCTCATCTACATTCCGGTGGCTTATCTTGCTGATCGAAGCGCCAAGAAGCCATTCGTGATCATAACATTTGTTTTTTTCACCTTGTTTCCTCTTTTTCTTCTATTCTGCCAGTCTTTCACCTGGCTGGTGCTGGCCTTCATCCTGAGGGGACTCAAGGAGTTTGGAGAACCAACCCGCAAGGCGCTGATTATGGACCTGGCGCCGGAAGACCGCAAGGCATCCATGTTCGGCCTTTACTACCTCTTGCGCGACGTGATCGTCTCTGTGGCAGCCTTTGGCGGGGCTTTCCTCTGGATGATAGCTCCAGGCGTCAACTTCCTGGTGGCATTTTCCTGCGGTCTTTTGGGGACCATGGCCTTTGCGCTCTGGGGGAGCGACCTCTCAAAGGATCGCTTGACATAAAGGAGAATGACTACCATGCCTTTCAGTCCTTTGATCCGGGCAGTAATCATCACCTTCAGCCTGTTCTTTATCCTGGCCTGCGGTGAAAAGTCAGATCACGAGGCCTCGTCATCAGCCGCGCCCAAGACCCAGCCTCAGAAATATCCGCCCGCCTATGGTGACGCCATCGTTACCGGTTCCATTGGCGACGCCTCGAATCTCCTGCCAGTCCTGGCATCGGACTCAGCCTCCGGTGATATCAACGGGCTTATTTACGACGGCCTGCTCAAAACAGATAAAAACTTGAATCTCATCGGCAACATGGCGGAATCCTGGGAGATCTCTGAGGACGGCCTCACAATTACCTTCCGCCTCCGCAAGGGGGTCAAATGGCATGACGGCCATGCCTTCACCTCCAAAGACGTCATGTTCACTTATCAGCTCATGATTGACCCAAAGACCCCCACCGCCTATGGAGAAGATTATAAACAGGTCAAAAAAGCTGAGACTCCTGACGATTACACTTTTCGGGTGACCTATGAGCGACCCTATGCGCCGGCACTGATTTCATGGTCCTTTCCCATCATGCCGGCACACCTTCTGCAAGGCCGGGACATCACTAAAAGCCCTCTGACTAGGAAACCAATAGGCACCGGGCCTTACATCTTTAAAGAGTGGCAGACCGGCCAGAAAATCATCCTGGAAGCCAGCCCGGACTACTTCGAGGGCCGACCTTACATCTTTCGCTATGTTTACCGGATCATCCCTGATACAGCCACCATGTTTCTGGAACTGAAAAGCGGCGGACTGGATCGAATGGACCTCACACCCATCCAGTATAAACGTCAGACCAATACGCCGAAATTTGAAAAAGATTTTAAAAAGTACCAGTACCTGTCCTTTGGTTACACATACCTCGGATTCAACCTGCTTGACCCCAAATTCCAGGATAAACGAGTCCGCCAAGCCATTGGATATGCCATTGACAAAAACGAAATCATTGATGGCGTGCTTCTGGGTCTGGGTCAACCGGCCAATGGCCCTTACAAGCCTGGTACCTGGGTTTATAATGAGAAGGTCACACCGTATCCCTTTGACCCGGAAAAAGCGAAAATGCTTCTAGCCGCCGCCGGATGGGCAGATACCGACCATGACGGCCTCCTGGATAAAGACGGCCAGCCTTTTAAATTCACCATTACTACAAACCAAGGCAATAAACAGCGGGAGATGACGGCCCTGATCATCCAGCAGAGGCTGAAAGACGTGGGTATTGGCGTCAAGGTCCGCATCATTGAATGGGCCGCCTTTCTGAAAGAGTTTATTGATAAAAAGAAGTTCGAGGCCGTGATCCTGGGCTGGACCATCCCCATAAACCCGGACCTGTTTGATGTCTGGCACTCCTCCAAAACCAAGCCCGGAGAACTCAACTTTGTCTCATACCAAAACAGGGAGGTGGACCGGCTCATTGACCAAGGCCGCTTTACTTTTGATCGGGAAGTGATGAAAAAGTCATACGACCGCATTCAGGAGATATTGAAGGAAGACGCGCCTTACATCTTCCTTTACGTGGCCAAGGCCCTGCCGGTTGTGGCAGCCAGATTTCATGGTATCAAACCCGCGCCGGCTGGAATCGAGTACAACTTTATCAAATGGTACGTGCCCAAGCATTTGCAGAAGTATAAGTTAGAGCCATAGAATGCTGCTTTATCTGGCCAAACGCATCCTCTTCATGATCCCGCTCCTGATCGGGATCACGGTCATCTCTTTCATTGTCATTCATCTGGCGCCAGGTAAACCCACGGACATGGCAACCATGATGACCCCCAAGGCCAGCCTGGAGGCAAAAAAACGTCTGGAACAGCTCTACGGTCTGGATAAACCCCTGCATGTTCAGTACTGGAACTGGTTCAAACGGCTGGCGGTCCTTGACTTCGGCCGGTCATTCGCCTCGGACCGGGAGCCGGTCATCAACAAGATCGCGCGGCGTTTACCGATTACGATTCTGATTAACATTCTGTCCATGGTCCTCATCTTTGTGGTGGCCATCCCCATTGGCATCCTTTCGGCCACCCACCGGAATAGTCTTTTTGACAAGGCCACGACTGTTTTTGTCTTCATTGGCTTTGCCACGCCCACTTTCTGGCTGGCCCTGCTGCTGATGATCCTGTTTGGAGTGACTCTTGGCTGGCTGCCCATCTCCGGGCTTAAATCACTGGAATACGAGCAGTTTTCTTTATGGGGTCAGGTCTGGGACCGGACGTCCCACCTGATCATGCCGGTCCTGCTCTCTGCCTTTGGCGGACTGGCCGGCATGAGTCGCTACATGCGCTCAAACATGCTCGAGGTAGTCCGCCAGGACTACATAACCACGGCCCGGGCCAAAGGTCTTCCTGAAAGAACGGTCATCTACAAGCATGCGCTGCGCAACGCCCTTATGCCGGTTATCACCATCCTGGGCCTCTCAGTGCCCGGCCTGATTGGCGGGAGCGTCATCTTCGAATCCATCTTCGCCATCCCGGGCATGGGCCAGCTCTTTTACGCGGCGGTCATGAGCCGGGATTATCCCGTGGTCATGGGCGGCCTGGTTATCGGCGCCATCCTGACCCTGGCAGGCAATCTCCTGGCCGACCTGGGTTACGCCTTAGCTGACCCCCGCGTTCGAGAAGGAGGGTTATGAAATCCGGTACCCTTACCCAGGACTTTTTGAACCGGTTTATGTTAAACAAGCTGGCCCTGCTGGGCGCCGCTCTGGTGTTGGCCCTCTTTGTCATCTCCTTTCTAGCGCCCTGGATCGCACCACACAATCCGGATCATATTGACGTTAAAGCCATCCTCATCGGTCCTTCCCAGGACCATCCCTTTGGCACCGATCATCTCGGGCGCGACGTCTTCTCACGGATGATCTGGGGCTCACGCATCTCGCTCAAGGTCGGGTTCGTGGCTGTGGGCATCGCCACCCTCATCGGCGTCGTGCTCGGAGCCCTGGCCGGTTATTACGGCGGCCCGGCCGATTCAGTCATCATGCGCTTTGTGGACCTGATGCTTTGCTTTCCAGCCTTCTTTCTCATCCTGGCGGTAATCGCTATCCTGGAACCCTCCATCTGGAACATCATGATTGTCATCGGCGTTACCGGCTGGATGGGCGTAGCCCGGCTGGTGCGCGCCGAGTTCCTGACGCTCAAAACCCGTGAATTCGTCCAGGCGGCCAAGGTCCTGGGGGCCAGTGATCTCCGGAT
>JAFDHD010000009.1 GCA_019308995.1 Deltaproteobacteria bacterium
CTCGGGTCGCTCCCCAGCGTGGCCCTATCCTCACATGGTGCAATTGAATGATAAACAGAAACCAAAAAAAAGCAACCGGACATTTAATGTGCTATGAACACCGGACATTTTAATATTGCTAACACACAAGCTAATTTTATCCTTGACATTATAATAACTTGGAAATAAATTAAATATTTACGCTACTGGAGGTTCACAGCGATGTACGCAGTCATCAGGACCGGTGGGAAACAATATCGAGTCGGAATTGGGCAGACGGTCCGAGTGGAAAAACTGGAAGGCAGCCTAGGCGATGTGGTCACGATCAATGACGTTCTGGCTGTCTCTGACGGGGAAAAGATCAAGGTCGGGCAGCCACTGCTGAACGAGGCCAAGATTACAGCCAAGATTGTGGAACAGCATCGGGCGAAAAAAATTATCGTCTTTAAAAAGAAGCGTCGGAAGAAATACCGCCGGATCAAAGGCCACCGTCAATATTATACAGCCCTTCAGATTCAGGAGATAACGGTATAAGGAGTTTTACTCATGGCCCATAAAAAATCAGGCGGCAGCTCCCGAAACGGACGTGACAGTATCGGCCAGAGGCTTGGAGTCAAACGCTTCGGCGGACAGCAAGTCAAGGCCGGAAATATCCTTGTGCGCCAGGTCGGAACAAAGTTCCACCCAGGCCAAAACGTCGGAATGGGGCGGGATTACACACTTTTCGCGCTCACTGACGGCGAGGTGGCTTTCGAACACCTGGGCAAAACTCGTAAAAAGGTCAGTGTTTACCCCGCGCCAGCTTAGCCTTATCGCCTCAAACCAACTAGACCGGCTCAATGAAGTTTATTGACCAGGCCGTGATCCAGGTCAGATCCGGGGCCGGCGGAAATGGCTGCGTTAGTTTCCGACGGGAAAAAAATGTTCCCCGCGGCGGACCGAACGGCGGTGACGGCGGACGGGGCGGTCACGTCATTCTTCTTGCCTCCTCACAAAAAGACACCCTTTATCGTTTTCACCTGAATCAGCACTTTCGGGCCAAGGCCGGTCAGCATGGTCAGGGGAAAAACCGGCATGGACGGAACAGCTCTGACCTGACCATTGAACTCCCAATCGGAACCACGGTCAAAGACGCTGAAATCGGGGCCACTCTTGTTGATATGAACCGGTCCGGCCAGCGTTTTCTTGTGGCGGAAGGGGGTCGGGGCGGCCGGGGAAACGCTCGTTTCGCCACCTCGACGAACCAGGCCCCCCGCTATGCTGAACCAGGCGCCCCCGGTCAGGAACTGACCCTGTTTCTCGAACTGAGTTTACTGGCTGACGTGGGCCTGATCGGGCTGCCCAACGTGGGCAAGTCAACCCTGCTCTCCCGCCTCTCAGCCGCTCGGCCCAAAATCGCCGATTATCCCTTCACAACACTGATCCCCACCCTGGGGGTGGTTCCGGTCGGGGATGAAGACACCTTTAATATGGCTGACATACCAGGTCTTATAGAGGGGGCGGCCAAAGGCGCGGGTTTGGGCCATCGCTTTCTGAGGCATGTTCAGCGCTGCAGCGTGCTCCTGCATATGCTCGATGCCAGCCGGATTGACACCGCGGCGCCTCTGGCCGACTATGAGAAACTCAACCTCGAACTGGCTGCGTTCTCGCTGGAGCTGGCCCGCAAAAAGCAGATCGTGGCGGTCAATAAACTAGATTTGACCGACAGCCAACAAAGCCTTAAACTGGTTCAGGACGCCCTGCCAGAGGCGGAAGTCTTCGGTATCAGCGCCCTGAAAGGACAGGCCCTGGATGAATTAAAGTGGGCCCTCCTTAAGGCAGTCAAGCCGCAAGGGGAGAGCGAAAAGGATGAACCCTATGACCCAGTATCGGAAAATCGTCACTCAAGCTCGCCGGGTGGTGCTTAAGGTCGGCAGCGGCGTCCTGACGCGGGACAACGGCCTGGACCTGAAGCTGATTCGCAGTCTGGCCGACGATATCTCACACTGCAGACAAGAAAATCGAGAGATCATCCTGGTCTCTTCCGGCGCCATCGCTTCCGGTCTGAAGAAGGTCGGGCTGACCGAAAAACCTCGAACCGTGCAGCAGAAACAGGCCTGCGCCGCAATCGGACAGGCCAGCCTGATTATGGCCTATGAAAATTCACTTAACCGGTATGGTCATAAGGTGGCGCAGATCCTCCTGACTTTTGACGACCTTTCCAATCGCCGACGATATCTCAACGCCCGCAATACCTTGACCACCTTGCTCGAATGGGACATAATTCCTATTATCAATGAGAATGACACCGTGGCGGTGGACGAAATCAAGTTCGGCGATAATGACACCCTTTCAAGTCTGATCACCACCCTGGTTGAGGCGGATCTGCTGGTCAACCTGACCGACATTGACGGTCTCTTCGATCGCGACCCCCGGCAGGACCCCAAGGCCCGGTTCATCCCCCTGGTCAAGACCATTGGGCCTAAAATCGAGGCCCTGGCAGGTTCAATCCCCGGGGCCATGGGAATGGGAGGCATGTACGCCAAAGTCATAGCCGCCAAGCGGGTGGCCAAAACAGGCGTCCCGACCGTCATCGCCAATGGTAAAAAGAAAGGAATACTCAAGCGCATCCTGGCCGGAGAAGCCGAAGGGACCCTTTTCCTGCCTCGCCCGAAGCGCCTGGAACGGCGCAAGCACTGGATCGCATACACGGCCAGAGTCCGGGGGCGGATTGTGGTTGACGATGGCGCAAAAAAGGCCCTGCTCAAGCACGGTAAAAGTCTTCTGCCTTCAGGAATAACCCGAATTAAAGATCAATTCAGCCTGGGTGACTCCGTGGAGGTTGTGGACCGGCGAGGCCGGCCGGTGGCCGTGGGCCTGACCAATTACTCCTCTGGGGAACTCAACCAGATCCTCGGCTGCCAGACCGATGAGATCGAAGGCCGCCTGGGATATAAACATTCTGATGAGATCATTCACCGGAATAACATGGTGGTAGGCAAGGATTTGCTGGCATAAATAAAGGAGGACGCAAGTGAGCATTGATGAGCTGGTGCGTGACCTGGCGACCAGGGCCCGGGCTGCCTCCCGGCAGCTGGCGCAGCTGGATACGAACATCAAGAACAAGGCCTTGTTGACCATGGCCGACTACCTCCTGGATCAGGCCGACCCCATTCAGTCCGCCAATGAAAAGGACATTGAGGCCGCCCGCCAGGAGGGGCTTTCCCCGGCCATGATTGACCGCCTGACACTCACGGACGGGGTCATGGAATCCATGGCTCAAGGCTTGAAAGAGGTAGCAGCCCTGCCCGACCCGGTGGGTGAGGTCACCAGCATGTGGAAGCGGCCCAATGGGCTTGAAGTCGGCCGCGTGCGCATCCCCTTGGGTGTAATCGGCTTCATTTACGAGTCCCGGCCCAACGTAACCATTGACGCCGCCGGGCTCTGCCTTAAATCAGGCAACGCCGTCATTTTACGGGGCGGCTCCGAAGCCCTCAACTCCAATCTGGCCATTGCCAGTGTGGTGAAGCAGGCGCTTGAAGTCGCGGCCGTGCCTTCAGCCGCGGTGCAGGTGATGCCCACGGCCGACCGGCAGGCGATCAATAAACTGCTTGCCTTAGAAGAAGATATTGACTTGATCATCCCTCGGGGTGGGGAGGGGCTGATTCGTTTCGTTGCCGAGAACTCACGCATTCCGGTCCTCAAACATTACAAGGGCGTCTGCCATCTTTTTGTGGATCAGTCAGCCGATCTGGACATGGCCGTTAAGATCTGTTTGAATTCCAAGGTTCAGCGACCCGGCGTCTGTAACGCCCTGGAGACCCTGCTTGTTCATGACCTGGTGGCGGATGGCTTTCTGCCTGGGGCTGCGGAAGTCCTGGAGGAGGCCGGTGTTGAACTCAGGTGTTGTCCCGAGTGT
Organism: Deltaproteobacteria bacterium; assembly: GCA_019308995.1. Taxonomy (NCBI): domain Bacteria; kingdom Pseudomonadati; phylum Myxococcota; class Myxococcia; species Deltaproteobacteria bacterium. Next base: position 3,878 of record JAFDHD010000009.1, read on the forward strand.
CTCAAGCGTCTGCCCGGGCGGACCGCGGCGGTTGAGTCGGACTGGCCGGCTGAATACCTGGATCTGATCCTGGCGGTCAAGGTTGTTTCCGGGATGGACGAGGCCCTTGATCATATTGCCACTTACGGCTCACAGCACACCGATGCCATTGTCACCTCGGATTACAGTCGTGCCCGTCGTTTCCTGGCCGAAGTGGATTCCTCAGTGGTTCTGGTCAATGCCTCCACCAGGTTCAATGACGGCGGCGAGCTGGGCTTGGGGGCTGAAATAGGCGTCAGCACCTCGAAACTCCACGCCTTCGGACCCATGGGCCTGAACGAGCTCACCACGACCAAGTTCGTTGTATTCGGCGAGGGACAGATCAGGACTTGATGGCCTCTTCCACGATCAGGCTAGGTCTTATCGGCGGGACCTTCAACCCCATCCACTTCGGTCACCTCAGGGCCGCCGAAGAGATCGCCGGGATGATGAAACTGGATGAGGTGCTTTTCATTCCGGCAGCCCTGCCGCCTCACAAGGACCCTTTACCGGTAATTGAATTTACACACCGCTATAAGATGATCCAGGCCGTGGTTGCGGACCGGCCGGGGTTCTCTGTCTCGGACATGGAAGCCAAACGGGAAGGCCCCTCCTACACTGTTGACTCTCTGCGCCAGCTTCACCGGGAGTGGGGTGACCGGCTGGACCCCTATTTTATTATGGGCCAGGAGGCCTTCATGGAAATAACCATCTGGAGGGAGTACCAAAGGCTCTTTGACCTGGCTCATATGGTCGTTATCAGCCGACCTGAATACGCTCCCGATGAGGTCGGCCGGTTACTCAAGGAGAAGGTCTCCCCGCATTTTATCTGGAATCCCGAACTTAAAGCTTTTGCCTGCCTTGAGAAACGGCACGTCTATTATCGGGACGTCACCCGGCTTGATATTTCTTCGACCGATATTCGGGCGCGGCTGGCCCGGGGGGAATCCATCCGCTACCTGGTTCCAGACCAGGTACGGGAATATATTGAAACCAACGGACTCTACCAGGAGGAGGCGACAGCCAGAACAGGACAAACGACGTGAATGACTCCACCCGTAACAAGGCCGAGCTTATCATTGCCGCGGCCAGGGAGACCAAGGCCTTTGATCCGGTTTTACTGAAAGTTGATCAAATTTCCTCGATCGCCGATTACTTCTTCATCTGCTCCGGCCGCTCCAGCCGTCAGGTCCAGGCCATTGCGGGTCATATCCTCGAAGAGGTCAAAAAAAAAGGCGGCCATGTTCCGCTCGGCGCAGAAGGCAAGTCAGAAGGCCGCTGGGTCCTGATTGACTTTGGAGAGGTCATCGTTCATGTCTTCTACCACTCAGTTCGTGAATTCTATGACCTGGAAGGACTGTGGGTCGAGGCTGAATCCATAGAGCTGAACCAGGAAAAAAGGAATGAGCGCCAGTCCGCTTCATCCCTGGCTGACCAGGATGATTGAGCCATGCCTTCTCGGGCCAGAAAATTTCAGCCGACAATAGTCCTCCTCATCCTGACCTGCCTGATCCTTCTCTTTCTACCTCACCCGGCATCCGGCCTTACCTATGATGAAGAACGGGAACTAGGCCAGAAGTTTTTTGATTACATAAGAAAAAATATGAAGCTCATTAACGACCCGGACATTGTAAGCTACATCAATGGATTGGGTCGCAAGATACTGAAAGGAGCCGGGCCTCAACCTTTTGAGTATCGGTTTTTCGTCATTGATCAGGAGGCTGTCAATGCCTTTGCCGCCCCGGCCGGATACGTCTTCATCAATACCGGTCTAATTATGGCCTTTAAATCCGAGGGAGAGCTGGCCGCCACCCTGGCCCACGAAATCGCCCATGTGACCAGCCGCCACATAGCCGAACGCCTGCTGCAATCCCAGAAGCTTACCCTGGCCACCTTAGGCGCAATCATGGCCGGTATATTCATCGGCGGTCAGGTCGGCCCGGCCATAGTCATCGGTTCGACTGCCGCGAGCATGCAGATGGCATTGAAATACAGCCGGGCGGATGAGGCCGAAGCAGACCATAAGGCCCTGGAATACCTGATTCAGGCCGGGTATAACCCCAAGTTCCTGCCTGAATCCTTTCACGCCCTGCTGCGCACCCAGTGGCAGGCGCCTTCGGACATCCCGACGTACCTCAGCACCCACCCCTCGCTGGCCGAACGCATATCATCTGTGGAAATAATGGTGGCCTCTCACCGTGAATACGGAAAGGTCAAAGGCCGGGGAGACGAGCGAGCCTTTGAGGCGGCCAAGGCTAAAATCATGGCCCGGTACGGCGATCAGCTCCGCGCTTACAACTACTTCCAGGACCTGCTCAAGCAAGACCTGACCACCGGCCTGGCGCATTATGGCCTGGCACTGCTTTATCAGAAACAGCAAAAAATTGATCTGGCTGTCCGTGAATTTAAGCTGGCCTTGAAGGAAGAACCGGCCAATGCGGAGATTCTGACGGACCTTGGGGCCCTGCTTTTCCAAAACGGAGACTACCAGGGCGCCCTGGATGCTCTAGGCCAGGCCATCATCCTGAAGCCTCAATCCATCCGTCCCCTTTTTTTTCTGGCGCGTACCTATCAGGAACAGGGACGCCTTGAGCAGTCCAAGGAACTCTTCCTCAGGTTGCTGGTCCAGGAGCCCAATCATGCGCAGGGCTTTTATAACCTTGGCTTGGTATACGGCCGCCTCAATGATTTCGCCAAGGCACATTTGAATACCGGCCTTTATTTCAAGGTCACAGACAAACCCTCCAAGGCCCTTTATCATCTCAATAAAGCCCGGGAATACGCCTCAGCAGAGTCACCGCAGCTCAAGCAGCGCATCGAGCAGGCCATTGAAGAAATCAAAGGTGAAAAAAAAAGAAGGGCTAAACATCCAAACAATTCTTCACAAACTGGTCGGAAGAGATTTTAGAGCGAATGGCAAAAATACGCTTCGATTAAAAAGGGCTGAGGTTGCTTTGTCACTTCGCTCCTCGCAATGACATTTTATAATAATATCAATAGGATGTCATTGCGAGGAGCGAAGTAATCTCGATCTTGATACTCTTGTATTCATTCAAACGGAACATAATTTTGACAACCACTATAAACCGGGAAAAAGCCGGAGGCGCAAGTAAACCGCTTCCGGCTTTTTCGCTGGGGAGCATCAATTCCTATCCAAGAAATTTCTTGGGTAGGTTTGCCAGAACTTCTTCCGCTTCTTTCATGATGCTCTGAACCATGTCCTCTACCGTCGGCATGTTGTTGATTCGTTGAGCAACCTCGCCGCCGGCCATGAGGGCCTTTTCCTTGTTGCCCTCATATGTAGCTTTGATCGACTCGATCTCGAAATCGATCAGCGACATATCAACATTACTGTAATCATCGGGTGTGCCCAGGAAAACGCCGGGCGACTTTTGAAGGGTATTCTTGGCGTGCTCCTCGCTCCGGGAGTTTCTCAACCATCGGGCCGGTCCGACAAAACCACGGGCTACAAGGGTTCCCCGGTCTCCGGCCTCCACAACCGCCTCCTTCCAAATCGGGTGGAAATCACTTTCCTGTGTTGCGAGGAAGCGTGTTCCCATCAGCACCCCATCGGCGCCCAAAGCCAGGGCGGCAACCAGGGTCTTGCCATCGGAAAATCCTCCTCCGCCCAGCACGAGGGTTTTCTCATCGGATACAGCTTCGACCACGGCGGGAAGGAGCACCATGGAGTGGAGCGGTTCCCAGTGCGTATGGAAGCCGCCTTCATGGCCTGAGGCCACGACCACATCTACGCCCGCCTTCTTGCAGCGCAAAGCGGTTTTGGCGGAAGGAACTATGTGAATCCAGGTGAACCCGGCCCCTTTGATCTTGTCTCCCCAACCCATCGGATCGCCGGCAGAGGTATACATCACCTTGAGGTTGTTTTTCATGTCAGGATTTTCCTCCCGCACCTTTATGGCTGTTTCAATCATGACATTTGCCTGCATTTTGAGTTCCGCCGACACCATGACGTTAGGACCGAAGACGCCACCCTTGTCCTTGACCAGACGATAGGTGCGCTTCAGGACCTTTCCGAGCGCCGTACCCATATCGTCGTCCCGGTCCGCCTCGCCGCTGTCGCAAAACGCGTTATAGACCCAAGGCTGGTCTTTTTTGTTGAAAAGACCGCTGGTGGAAAGCAGTCCAAGCACGCCTGCATTGGCTGCGGCAACACAAAGATTGTTATTGCTAAAAGGGCCCATGCCCGCTTGGATGATGGGATATTTGATCCCGATCAGATCACACAGTCTTGATTTAATCATTCAAAAACCTCCAGTTGGTATAGTAACTCAAATTATGCGGCAATGGCCGCAATTTCCGTTTTTCAAGCCCTCTGACTCCATTTTTTCCTGTTGAACAGGTCCTGTTCTGGGCCGGAAGGCCTGTGACTCATCCACAAAAGACGATTTCTTGCCAATTTCTCTGAAAATCTTATGTTTCCCCAATTTGCGGACATAGTAATCCCTCGGTTTCCCCCGGTCAAGAAAAAAACCAGTCAACCATAATCCAGCACCGCTTGGTAGTGGTAGCGAAGCGGGAAGGCTGAGGCGACATGCACCCACCAGTAGTGGCAACTGGTCTTGTCCCAACGCAGGGTGTTCTTGCCTTCCTTGATTCTGTTCTCCACGTTCGCCCTACCATGGTAACCGGCCAATGCGTCGCACTCACCCGTGAAAGCAAAGATGGGGTGAAAAAACTCTTCCCTGAAATGGCCGTTATACTCGCAGCCCTCCTGTTTCCCATAAGTCTGATCATCCGTGGAATCCACGTCCAGAATAAAACGGTATTTCCATTTCTTCTTAATCAAAGCGTCGGCGGACCGCAAAATGGCTTCATCCAAGGCTTTCAGGCCTTCGGCATTACCCAGGACGTCATTCTCCAAGCGGGAGAGCACGGACTGGCTGGCTGACATAAGGATCGGGGCTTGTTCCAAGTACAGATTGGTTATCAGAGACCCACGGCCCTATCGTTTTAGTGTAAAAACTTCTTGGGTCCCATAAACGACTATCCGAGCCTTCACCTTTTTGAAGACAAAGAGCGTCTAAAGAATGATCAGTCAATTTCCCCAGAAGTTGGGTGGGTAAACAGTAACGAATCGAAACGTAACTGCTATTTACGAGGGTAACAATATCTTCACAAGCTGAAGGCGAAGGAGATTCGTCTAGAACTTGCTTCCATAATTTATCAAACAGTATTCGGGCCTTGCCTGGGTTGGGTGAAATAGTATGTTAAACCATTTATAAAACTTGAGTTTTATTGGTTTAAAATTCATCCAAAGACACTCCTGTTTGATGCCTTTCGAAGAATTGCAGATTTTTAAGGGACCACCTTATATTCTGTTCCAATCAAAATAAAGTTCATCTTGAATTAACCATCATTGATTTGCAACTCCGTTTATTTCTGTTTCAAGTAATTATATTTCATTTAAGTGATACAATCCCTTATTTAATTGCCAAGCATAGTGTTCAGTGCCTACACTAAGTTAACCCCCCCTTACTCCTCCACCTTCACCAACTCCCTGGGACGAACCAAATGACCTAACCGATGATGCGAATCTCACTGATATGGGTTTCTTCGGGCGAGTACGGCCCGGTTGTCACTGATTTCCTTTCCGCATTCTTTGCGGTTTATCAAGGTCATAGTTCACCAGGGAAGTGAAAAAGGCTAATTATTACGTTAATATAATTTTCATAGCTGATACAAGGGAAAAGGTATCCAGGCAACACCCTGAATACCTTCAACCCTGTTAAATAAGGCTGACTACAGAAGTAAAGTTGTCAGGGCCAATGCCTTATAAACCCTGGCCGAGCTGGCCGGGAAGGATGATTCTCTTCCCCAGGCCCCCTACTCCTTCTTTTTAACGACTACGGTGATTTCATCCTTCAGGGCGTTGGCAAACTTCTCAGCGTCCGCTTCGGAACCGACAATGGCCCCATAGTGCATCGGCACGGCGATCTTGGGCTTGATGGTCCGCGCCGCCTCAACACCCTGGTCGGCGTCCATGACATACGTCCCGGACACGGGGATCAGGGCGATGTCCACCTCGAGGCCCTGCATCTCCGGGATCAAGTCCGCGTCACCGGTGTGGTAAATCTTGACCCCGTCCAGCTCGACGATAAAGCCCAGCCAGTTATTGGCCTGAGGATGAAAATCTTTATCAACATTGTAAGAAGGCAGCGCCTGGACCTTGACTCCGGCCACCTCGGTGCTCTCCCCGGGTTTTAAGACCTTGACATTTCCGGACAGCTTTTTGGCTGAATCCGGCTCCGTAATGACCACCGTGTCGTCCTTGGTTATCTTGGCGACATCTTCCGGCGAACAGTGGTCGAAGTGCTCATGGGTGATGAAAATCAGATCGGCTTTAGGGCCGCCGCTGATCTGAAAAGGATCGAAATAGACGACCTTGGAGCCAGCCACGTAAAAGCCGTCGTGTCCCAGCCAGTGGATGTTTTCAATCATTTTTTCTGGCATCTTACCCTCCTGTCTGTGGTTACCTCCGAACTGCTCGTGAGGCCTCGGTTGGGTGACGAAAAGACGCGCCTCAGTCCCGATTTCAGCCTCGGTTTCTTAACCGCACAAAATGCTTCTGCTTAAGATTTTAGCTCCTGACAACCCTTTTTATCAAGCCAGGCCAACTCAATCGGAAAAGAGCCGCCTGAACTCCGCCGCAAAGACATCAAAGCTCTCCTGACCATAAAGGCAAAACACGACTTTGTCCAAAGTGGTCTGCCTTTCCAGGTATCCCTTGACCGCACCGAGCATGATCTTGGCGGCGCGGTCCACGGGAAAGCCGAAGATGCCGGTGCTAATAGCCGGGAAAGCAATGCTCTTCATGCCTTTTTCATCCGCACGTTTTAGACTGTTCAGCGTGGCCTGTTCCAGTTTATGATCTTCATCACCTTCGCCCATGCGCGGACCAACGGCGTGAATGACGTACTTGGCCTTGAGGTCGCCTCCCCCAGTGACAACCGCGCCCCCGACATATGTGCCGCCAATCTTGTCGCACTCTTCCTGGATGGACGGCCCGCCCTTGGTGCGGACGGCTCCGGCAACTCCGCCTCCCAGGATTAGGCTGGCATTGGCCGCGTTGACAATCGCCTCGGTGTCCATTTCAGTGATATCGTCTTGAGTAAGCTCCAGCTCGGTTTGGTTGACTTTAGCCTTCATGGCTTTCACCCTCTTTTTGTCTTGAACTTTTTATCGGGCCTTATCCGCGGACTAAAATACTGGATCATACAATCACGGACAAGGGCGTACGCCCTGACACCCAGCTTATCGCGGTAATGAACCACCAGGACCGCCAGGGCAATCCTGTCGGTCGTTCCTTTTCTCCGGGCAAAGGAGACGAACCAATCCACCTTCCGGTCCAGGTCGTCGTTGATGCTCCCGGATTTACCTCCGATTTCCAGCCTGGACAGTACCGGGTGATAATTTACATCTTTAAATGATTGGTGAGCCGTGCCTTTGGTGATGGTGGCCTGCATCATTTTCCTCATTTCCCGAACGGTCTGACTAGAGATGACCCGCTTCATGAGTACAGGCTGGTGGCGGTAGTAGATGTTATTATCCTGGTCAAAGACCTCCCTGACTATGGTTGGCTCCATAATAAGACCGTTATTGACGATGGCGGCGGCGAGCATGGCCCCGTGAAGAGGCGAAAGCATGGTGGTGCGGTTAAAACCTGAAGCAATCTCAGCCAGCCGGAAGTAGTCCTCATCAGGCAGACTGAACCGGCTCGGTTCAACCGGCATCTCGAAATGAATGGGCTGGTTGAAATAAAACCGCCGGGCGAACTCCTCCAGGGTTTCGGGCCCAAGGGTAAAAGCCCCCAGCTTTCCGAAAACGATGTTGATGCTTTGGGCAAAGCTTTCCTTGAGTGTGACCTGATGCCGCCCGCTTCGAACGTCGGGTTTGAGGTTCTGACGGTACAGGGTGTGCTTGCGGCCGTCATAAGCCAAGGTAGAACCGGAGGTCAGACTCCTCGCCTCCACCGCGGCGGCCGCGGTGATGATCTTGAACAGACTCGCCGCCGGAAAGGAACTCTGGAGGTTCAGGTTGACCGGTCGGTGGTCGGCATTATAGCTGGCCATGGTCAGAACATCCCCGTTGGCAGGGTTGAGGACCACCAGGGCCACCGAGTTGGCCCGGGCCCGGGGAATCGTGGACATGGCCCACCTCTGCAGCTCAGGAGCGAGCGTGGTGTGGACAAATAATTCACGGCCAGCCTCGTTCCTAATCCGAAAGGAGCGCAGTTCGTCAGGCCTGAAGGAATGAGGGCCGATCAGCTTGGCGAGGCGGTCCTTTGTCAGTTCCCCCTCCGGGACGGAACTGGGGTCAATCTCCTGAAGGATAAGGACTTGCGGCGGGCTCTTCGATCTTTCAAAGCAGGTCAAAGAAAAGCGGCCGGTAAAGACGGCGCCGGCCGTAAAAATCGCTAAGCCTAAAATGGCGCAAAGGATTACAGCCCTGTATAAACCTTTACGAGGCTGAGGCCTTTTCAGAGTGCGTAAGGGTCGGTGCTGATTTACACGCCGGCTTTGCAAGTCCATGGTCTGATGGGTTTCGAGCGTTCTTTTCAGGAGGTTTTTTTTATGACAGTCAATCCACCTGTATACGAATGCAAGGCTTCCGGGATGACCACCGAGCCGTCGGCCTGCTGGTAGTTTTCGAGAAGGGCCACCATGGTCCGCCCCACGGCCAGACCGGAGCCATTCAAGGTATGAACCAGTTCTGTCTTGGAGCCGCTGTCAGGGCGGTAGCGGATATTTGCCCGCCGGGCCTGGAAATCTGTAAAGTTGCTGCACGAAGAGATTTCGCGATATCTCTGCTGTCCTGGGAGCCAGACCTCGATATCATAGGTCTTGGCTGCAGCAAAACCCAGGTCGCCGGTGCACAGGCTCACGACGCGGTAAGGCAGCCCCAGACCCTGCAAAACGGCTTCGGCGTCGGAGAGCAATTTTTCCAGCTCTGTATATGAATTCTCAGGCTGGCAGAACTTGACCAGCTCCACCTTGTCAAACTGATGCTGCCGGATCATTCCCCGGGTATCCTGACCATAAGAACCGGCTTCAGACCGAAAGCACGGGGTGTAAGCTACATAACAGATCGGCAATTCCGAGGCATCGAGCGTCTCGTCACGGTGGATGTTGGTCACGGGCACTTCAGCCGTAGGCGCCAGGTAGAAATCCCAGCCTTCTATCTTGAACGACTCGTCGGCAAACTTGGGCAGCTGCCCGGTCCCGAACATGGACTCGGAATTGACCATGAAAGGAGGAAGGACTTCAGTGTATCCATGCTCCCTGGTATGAAGATCAAGCATGAAGTTGATCAGGGCCCGCTCCAGAAGAGACGCCGGCCCCTTGAGTAATGAGAAGCGCGCTCCGGTAATCTTGGCGGCGCGTTTGAAATCGAGGATGTCTAGCGCTACCCCAACATCCCAGTGATTCAAGGGCTCGAAGTCAAACTGCGGCGCTTCACCCCAGATTTTGACCACGGGGTTGTCCTCCTCCGATTGACCCGCGGGTACTGACTCATCAGGGATGTTGGGCACCTGGATAAGGAATTCCCTCTCCGCAGCCACAGTTTCACTGACCAAGGCATCGAGCTCCTTGATCCTGGCCGAAACCGTCTTCATCTCAGAAATGATGTCCGAAGCGTCCTCTTTGGCCTTCTTGCGTGCGGTGATCTCCCGGTTTACCTGGTTGCGTTGGTGTTTGAGGGCTTCGACCTCAGCCAGCAAACGGCGACGTTCCTCATCCAAACGTTTAAATTCAGACATGTCCACGGTCAGACCCCGCTGGACAGCCTTTTCTTCGATCAGGTCCGGATGGTCACGCACAAATTTCAGGTCGAGCACAGCCCCTCCACTTCGAAGGTAACTTTATGTAATTTGTCATTAAATATCACGATCCTGCCTGCCGGTCAATGAATATATCCGCTCTCCCCGTTTCTGAAAACAATGCAGCCTCGGACTGAACCGCACCAGGCAGACCCGAAGGTTTGAATGCGGAGGAAAGGTTTTAACATGAGAAAACGGGAGTTGCCTTTGCTTTTCAGGCAGGTTTAGGATTCAGCCGCGGGCTCTGTTTTATAATCGCAGTTTCTATTGGGGCACCGCAAGGCGGGGGCGGAAGAACCTTCTACTACATCCCTTTTCGGGACTTCAATTAGATATGGAAACCCGCAAACCGGGCACGACCTGTTCACCGGCCGGCTGCGAAGCGTGAAACGGCATTTGGGAAATTCACTGCACCCGAAAAAGACCCCTTTCTTAGACGGGCGTTCCACCAGCTCCCCTTGACAGCCCTTTTTGGGGCACTTGACTCCGGTTGGAAATGGCCGAGCCCTCTTACATCTGGGATAGTTGGCGCAGGCGATAAAAAGATTGCCCATCCTGCTTCGCTTGACGATTAGGGGCGATCCGCATTTATCGCAGACCTTTTCCATTCCAGAAGGCAAGGGGGGAAGGTCTTCCTGTTTCCTGTCAATCGGCCGGGTATTCTTGCACTCCGGGTAACCCGAGCAGGCCAGGAAGGGGCCGTAGCGGCCCTTTTTGATAACCATGGGCCGGCCGCACTTTTCACAAACCTCTTCCGTCTCGACGGCTTGAGGCTTTACCGCCTCGATCCGGCCGCGTTCGTCTCGGATGTAGTCCTTCGCATTACTGCACTCGGGATATCTGCTGCAAGATAGAAAAGGCCCGTTCCGACCCCACTTCAGGACCATATCAGAGCCGCAAAGATCGCATTTGATATCCGTTTTGAGGCCTTCCCTCTTAAGGTCAAGCATCTTCTTTTCGGCTTGATGAAGCTCAGCCTCAAAAGGCCTGTAAAACCGCTTCAGGACTTCGCTCCATTCGGCCCGGCCCTCCTCAACCTCATCCAGATCGTTCTCCATGCCCGCTGTGAAATCAACGTTCATGATTCCGGGGAAATTATCAACCAGCAGATCGTTAATCAGGAAACCAAGCTCGGTTGGCGCCAACTGCCCTTTCGCCTGCTGCATGTACTCCTTGTCGCGGAGGGTGGATATAATGGCCGCGTAGGTGCTGGGCCGACCGATCCCGTTATCTTCAAGCTCTTTGACCAGGGTGGCCTCGGTGAAACGAGGAGGCGGCTGGGTGAAATGCTGCTTGGGCAGAAGCTCCTTAAGGTCCAGAACCGCCTCTTCCTGAAGGGGAGGCAGGACTTCTTTCCCCTCCTTTTCCACCGCGCCGTATACCTCTAAGAATCCCTTGAACTTTATAACCGAACCCGTAGCGCGAAAGATAAACCGGTCGGCCTTGATGTCAACCGAGGTCTGATCAATTACAGCCGCTTTCATCTGGCTGGCCACGAACCTTTTCCAGATCAGTTCGTAAAGGGCCAAAAGCTCCGGGGAAAGATGCGGCTTAACCTGCTCGGGCGTGCGAAGCGCCGATGTCGGACGGACGGCTTCATGGGCGTCCTGAGAGCCTTTCCTGTTGCGATAAATATTCGGATCCTGCGGCAGGTAAGACTGGCCAAAGCGGTCTTTTATCAAACCCCGGACCTCGGTTAAGGCCTCCTTGGCTATGCGGACCGAGTCGGTCCTCATGTAGGTGATAAGTCCCACCGCTCCTTCTGGGCCCAGCTCCACGCCTTCATAAAGCCTTTGAGCCAAAGACATGGTGCGACGGGTTGGAAATCGCAGCCGGCTGAAAGCCTCCTGCTGGAGCTGGCTGGTGGTAAAGGGCGGCAGAGGATTCCGCTTCCTTTCCTTGGAAACGACTTCATGCACTATAAAGGGGGCGTCCTTAACGAGATCAATAATTTTCTGAGTTATATCTCCGGTCTTCAGCTCGATCTTTTTCTGTCCCTCCCTGATAAGGCGAGCTGTAAACTCACGGCTTTCAGCCTCGAGCCGTGCTATCAGGCTCCAGTATTCCTCGGCCTCAAAGGCAAAAATCTCCCGCTCCCGCTCAATGATAATCTTCAAGGCCACAGATTGAACCCGGCCGGCTGAGAGTCCCCGCTTGACCTTGTCCCAGAGCAAGGGCGAAATCTGATACCCCACCAAACGGTCCAGGATCCGGCGGGCCTGCTGGGATTCAAAGCGTTGAATGGATAACTCTTCCGGATGACTGATGGCGTGGCGGATGGCCTTTGGGGTTAGTTCATGAAATAGCACCCGCTTGAACTCCCGGCCCTTGGCTTTGAGGGCGTCGGCAATGTGCCAGGCAATGGCCTCACCCTCGCGGTCAGGGTCTGGGCCGAGGTAAATGACCTCTTTGCCTTGCGCCGCCTTCTTCAACGCTGAGATGACTTTCTGTTTATCTTTGATGCTCACATACTCCGGGGTAAATTCATGTTCTATATCCACGCCGAGCCGATTGACCGGCAGGTCCCGGATGTGGCCCACGGAGGCCTTCACCTCGAATTCCGGACCGAGATATTTTCTGATAGTCCGGGCTTTAGCCGGAGACTCGACGATCAAAAGGGCCTTTTTCATCTTCAAATCCTGGTGTATCTCATACCTGGCAGTTGCCGAATCAAACCGTTCAGTTCCATATCCAGGAGCAGGGACGCCAACCGGGGCGGTGTGAGTCCGGTCATACGGCCGAGTTTGTCCACGTGTAAGGGGTCTCCGCTCAGGGCTTCCCAAACCCTGCCAGCCTCACCTTCCAGTTTAGGCTCTGAAGCCATGGGCTTGGGTTTGGGAGATATCCTCCCAATCTGAGGAGCGATTTCATCCAGAACGTCCTGAGCTGTTTCCACCAGATGAGCTCCCTGTTTGAGCAGGGCGTGAGCGCCTTGACTCTTGGCTGAAGCAACCCGGCCCGGAACGGCAAAGACCTCCCTGTTTTGTTCAAGGGCCAAACGAGCCGTGATCAAGGCGCCGCTTCGAGACCCGGCCTCCACCACGACCACCCCTAAAGATAACCCGGAGATAACCCGGTTGCGCAGCGGGAAAAAACCCGGCTCCGGCTCAGTCCCCAAACGAAATTCACTAATGAGCGCCCCCTGTTTAGGTATCTGCTTGAAAAGATGACCATTGCCTTTGGGGTAGATTACGTCAACGCCGCAACCCAGGATGGCCAAGGTTCGCCCTCCCGCTTTTAGAGCGCCCTGATGGGCCGCAGAGTCAATACCCAGGGCCATCCCGCTTACCACACTCACCCCGGCCGAAGCCAGTTCACCGGCCAACCGGGCTGAGGCCTCCCGGCCATAGGCAGTCGCACCTCGGGAACCCACGATAGCCACGGCCGCATAGTCTGCCTCTGAGATTTCTCCGTCAACCCAAAGTAAAGGCGGCGGGTTATATATCTCTTTCAACCGGGGTGGATAGACAGGATCTTCCAGGGTCATCAGCTTAATGCCCAGGCTCTGAACCCGGCGAAGCTCCTTCTTCACCTCTTCAGCCCAATCGAACCGGGCTAAAGCAGTGGCGACCTTTAGAGGCAAGCGGGGAACCCGAACCAGTTCGGCCACAGAAGCTTGAAAAACCGCGCGGGGAGCTTTAAAGTGTTCGAGAAGCCTGACAAAACGGACCGCCCCCACCCCCGGAGCCAGGTAAAGGGCCAACCAGTAAAATAAGTCGCTTTCCGACAGCGTGTCTTGCCTGCCCATACCCACCCGTGGCAGTTAATCAAACCTCGAACCTCTGAGGCAAGTGACTTTTACCACAGTCCTGCTCAGAGTCAAGCCATTTTTACAATAAAAAAAGGACATGCCCATGGCCAGGATCACAAGTTCTGGGCATCGCTCGCCTGCCTCCCTGCACGGCCGGACCGGTTCGGAATAAAGGGAAGAAAAACAAGGAGCAGCATAAAAAAGTAATTATTTTTCAAATAGTTATCCCCTTTGCCAACACCCTCTTTCTTCTCACCCCGGGGCTGCCTCGATATATCTCAGTCCCGCTCCTGAACGAAACCAATGGAGGTGTGCAACTCCTGCCTCATGTTCCAAAGAGTTTCGATCATCCTTTTAAGCGATGCGATGGCCAGATCACGGTTTTCGCTTGATCGGATATCTTCAAGGGCCACGGCTGCGACCGATCCTTTCCTGACAGAGGAACGTGCGGCCGCCAGGTCCTCCTGCTCCAGCCGCTCCAAGGCGGCCTGGAGTTCGAAACGAGCCTGGGCCATACGCTGAATCAGGAAAGAGGCCGTCGGACGCGGCAGCCGACTGACCCCCTCGACCACCACTTTCAAGTCCTCACTAAAAGGAGGCAGATCTTCCAGAACCTCCTGAAGCGGTTTGTGTTCGAAGCCTGGCAGGTATGCCCCGGCGGCGGTGGCATTGATAATTCGACGTTGGGATTTCCTCAAGGTGCTGGCCGCCTCCTCGTACCAGAGGATATAACTGAGCATAACCGGAGAGGTCTGTGCCACACCTCCATCTAACGCTGGCACCTCTATAATCTCCGGCCGTACCTCATCCTCTCCGCCAGGTCGCCCGGCGGCGTGAATCCGGCCATGGGTGTACGCCAGATCCTGACCGACCAGGATGATGGGGTCACAGCCCCACAGGACGGCCAGAGAAAAAGCGGCGCTGGTTACATGTCCGCCGCAAGGCAGCGCCTTGCCCAGCCCGGACAGCGCCGCTGGCCAGGGCCAGAGATGAAAGAGGCTCCTGGGACCGGTCCAGTTGAGGAAATGGTTGGGATGGCTGGTCGAGGCCGTGGCCAGCAAGGTTTGGGAATGATCCACGTCTGTAAATTGGCGTGACTCATCCCCGGCTTCCAAGGCAAAGGCGATGTGTGGAGACGTGCCGACTTTGGCTAATGGATTTAAGGCCGAGGCGGCCGCCAGAACCAGGGCCCGAGCGGTGATCCCGGCCAGGTCGCTCAGGCTCTGGTCGAGGGATGGACCGGCCCCGATCACGATGGCCGGTATGCCTCTTAATATATCATCCATGAGGGCCACGTCTGGCAATATGGGCCACCACTTTATATTTTTTTCCAGGTGCTCAAGCCACAGACCGGTTTTAAGGCTTCGGGTAAGGGCATCCGCCTTGCTCCTGGCCACGGTGTGGTCTACCAGGGTCCTGGCCGCCTGCACCATCTCGGGTAAAGCCTGCCGGTAAGCCGGAGGTGAAAACAGGGCCACCCGCTTTATCTGACCGTAAACCAGGTGTCGGCCCAGGGCCTCGGCCAGGCCCTCTTCGTCGGTGGCAAGTTCCAGGTCCGGGAGCCAAGGCCCATGTTTATGCATGTCCGCAATCCGGGCGGCGTCAGGTTCGTAAACAATCAGGTGAGGCGAATGCGGAGCATCCAGGACCGCCTGAATATGCCACCCCAGGCCGCATCCGGCCAGCACCAGAAGATCCTCGGGCTGAGCCTCGTCCAAAAGATCACCTAACTCGCCGGCTCGAGCCGCGCTTAGGGGGTCTTTTGAGGGGTGGAGGAGGTGACCGCCCAGCAGCCAGGCTCCATCCTCATTCAAAGAAAATTGAAGGCTCAATACTTAACTCCTCCAGGATGGCTGCAGGTTCGGAGCCGCCCACATGCGCCCTGGCTGTAAAGATGATTGAGATCAATTCGTTTCCGGGATTATCTCCTGTTCCTCCGGCCCGGTCAAGTCTCAGTTTTTTTCTCACCCCAAACATTATAACCTTTCACTGCTGAATGCGCAGAAAACGAAGGAAAACATCCTGCCCGTTATAAGCCATGCCCGGAAATTTAACGATTAAATATAACGGCTCTTTGAAAAAATCTGTGGGTTGTCAAACCATATTTTTATCTCCGGAGCGCCGGCCGGTCTGCGGCGGCGCAATTCCGACGAGCTTTTTAAAACGAATGGCAAAATTATGTTCCTTTTGGCTTCCTGGTTTCAGAACCTGGATTCCTGCGAAAGCAGGAATCCAGAAAGGAATATATTTATGAGAACTACTCTAATAAAACTTTAATGATGCCAGGGTGTTAAGTGAGTTCCTTCAATAATTTCATATTTAATCTGAGCAGGAATTGTCTTTTTTCAAGGCATTTGATACATTTACTCATAAGTTGAACTCAGGGGCTCTTTGGCCTCCAGGTATTTTTAAAATAAAGTAAAAGCGGCAGAATGATGAACAGAGTAAACACAATGACCATACTTGGCCCGATGCGGATACCCTTTTTAATTCTAACCCCGGCATGCGTTCTGCTCGGAGCAGGCACCGCCGCCTGGTCTGGCACTCCGTTGAACCTGACTTATCTCGTCCTGGCCTTCATTGGCGCCCTCGCAGCCCATATCAGCGTTAACGCCCTCAACGAATATCATGACTTCAAAAGCGGTTTGGATTTCAGAACGCAGCGAACCCCGTTCAGCGGCGGCAGCGGAACCCTGCCTCGCAACCCTGAAAAGGCTCATTATGCGTTGATTATAGGTCTAGTCACCCTGGCGGTTATAATCATTATCGGGATATACTTCCTGTACATTCAGGGGCTGTGGCTTTTGCCTCTGGGAATCTTCGGCCTGATTCTCGTGGCCGCTTATACTAGGCTGCTTACTCGAAACCCCTTTTTCTGCCTGATCGCCCCTGGGCTGGGGTTTGGCGTTCTAATGGTCATGGGCACTCATTTTGCCCTCACTGGCTCCTACTCTTGGACGTCGTTTATCGCTTCCCTTGTCCCGTTTTTCCTGGTGAGTGACCTCTTACTTTTAAATCAGTTCCCAGATGTTGAAGCGGATAGGGAAGCCGGGCGAAGGCATATATTGATTACCATGGGCACAAAGGCTGGGGTGAGAGTTTATGGATCGTTCCTGGCCGGGGCCTATGCCGTGGTCATACTGGGGTATTTCACCGGCGCCCTTCCCTTGGCGGGGTTTTTGGCCCTGGCGACGCTTGTCCTTGCCATTCCTGTGATCAGGGGCGCCGCCCGGTATGCCGATGATATTCCGAAACTAATACCGTACCTGAGCATGAATGTTATCATCATTATTGTAACCCCTGTCTTGCTCGCCATCGGCCTGTTCATTGGTCGGTGAATAACATTTCCCCGGGGTTGCCAGATTGAGCCTTCAGTCTTTCGTTTCCAAACGTGTTGAAAGCCCTCCTCAAGCTGAAACGCTATCAAGGCCGAAAAGGCCTTTGGTCTGAGGGGTATCGTTATTAAAAAGGTGGCCCTAAAATACTGCGGCGGTTGTGACCCGACTTATGATCGTGTAGAATACTGGGAAATGGTAAAAGCTCGGGCCGGGAGCCGTATCGCATGGGTCAGCTTGGACACGCCTGATTTTGAGGCCGTGCTCCTGATCAATGGGTGTCAAAGGGCCTGTGCAGGGACGAGCCTTGAGCCTGGACTGAGGCAGCCGGTTCTTTCGATTACCAGTGACGCCCTCTGTCCGAGGCAGGTGGTGGAAACCTTACTGAAATGAGGAAAGAATTATGATCAAGAGTGGAGAAGATTACATCAACAGTCTGAAGAACTGGGGAAACGTAATATACTATAACGGGAAACGGGTCGAGGATATTACCGCCCACCCCGGCTTCCTCCCGCATATAAATTCAGCCGCCCAAACATATGACATGGCCCTTCAGCCTGAACACGAGGACCTGCTGACGGCCACGAGCCATCTGACAGGCCGCAAAATCAGCCGCTTTACGCATATTCATCAGTCAGTGGACGACCTGATCAAGAAGGTCCAGATGCTCCGGCTGATCGCACACCAGACCGGGAGCTGCTTCCAACGCTGCGTGGGCTTTGACGGGCTCAACGCCACCTACATGACAACCTATGACATTGATCAAAAACATGGCACCGAATACCACGCTCGTTTCATCGAATACCTCCAGATGGTCCAGGAAGAGAACCTCATGATCGTGGGCGGGATGACCGACCCCAAGGGAGACCGGTCCAAGCCTCCCAGCCAGCAGGCGGACCCGGACGTCTTCGTGCATGTGGTCGAAAGGAAGAAAGACGGGATCGTCATCCGGGGCGCCAAGGCCCACCAGACCGGAGGCGCCAACAGTCACGAGATACTGATTATGCCAACCCAGACCATGCGCGGCGGGGATGAAGATTTTTCCTTAACCTGTGCCGTCTCGCTCAATGCCCCTGGTATTTTTCAAATCTTCGGAAGGCAAACCAATGAAGAACGGAAGTTCGAATCGGGCCTGGACGTTGGCAACGCTGAGTATGGTCTGGTTGGAGGTGAGACCCTGATCGTCTTTGAAGACGTCTTTGTGCCTTGGGAGCGGGTCTTCATGTGCGGGGAGATTGGTTTTTCCGGGCTGCTGGTCGAACGGTTCGCCACCATGCACCGCCAGAATTACGGTGGGTGCAAGGGGGGTGTTTCTGACGTTATGATTGGCGCTTCAGCCCTGGCTTCCGAATACCAAGGCACGGACCGGGCCTCTCATATCCGGGACAAGATCGCCGAAATGATGCACCTGGCCGAGACTATTTACTGCTGCTCCGTGGCCTGCTCAGCCATGGGCTTCAAGACCCCCAGCGGGGCATTCTACCCCGATCCTCTTCTGGCCAACTGCTGCAAACAAAACGTCTCCCGTCACATTTACGAGATCGCTCGCCTGGCGCACGACGTGGCCGGCGGTATCGTGGCCACCATGCCTTTTGAAGCGGATCTGATGAGTCCGGAAATCGGCTCATACGTAAAAAAGTTCCTGGTCGGGGTAGAAGGCGTTTCAACCGAGAACCGGCTCAAGGTCTTGCGGCTTATCGAAAACATGTCGGGCGGAACGGCCCTGGTCGAATCCATGCACGGCGCCGGCTCACCTCAGTCCCAGAAAATCATGTACCAGAGACTGGGCAAGATAGATATGAAAAAGAAGCTGGCCAGGAGACTGGCTGGAATTTCTGACTGAAGAACTTTGATGATAGGGATGCTTACTAGGATACAATAAAATTAGTGCCGTGCTGTCGCGAATATATTGAAATCAATGATGAAGTATCGGAATTTCGAAAAAATATGGGATCAATCTATTGGGCCGAAATAAATTATTTGATTTCCAGGAGCCACACCAGGGTCAAGTCCAAAACGTAACTGTTCGAGAAAGCCACAATAACCGAGTACAACTGGTCCTGGCCACTCATGGGAGATAAATACACGACCTTCTACCTCAAGATCACATCCCCAGTCCGGTTTCGCCAATAACGAAATATTTAGCGTGTACAAATCCCCCTTAAGCAATCCATGCCGCGTAGTCATTTCTAAAGACCCAACCGCAGACCCAAGTTGATCTTCGAGAAGCTCTGCTATTTCACCACCAATCACTGACCATTCTGCGCCTGTATCCAAGAGCGCCAGTTCTCTCTCAGGTAAATTGCCTAACCTGCATTGGACGGCAACTAAAAGCCGTGAAGGTCCATGCTTGTAATTAAAAAAGTATTGAGCAGCCCCTGTATTCCATAGTGTTAAACCATCAATTGTCTGCTTAAAAAGCTGACCCATGCCGTTCTACTCCTCAATAAGAACAAATAAGGCTCCATTGAGACAACCTTCATCTTTCAGGGCATGGTGTAATTTAACTCTACTTGTATCATTACCAAGTAAAGCACCATCTTTGAGAGCTACCCATTGCCCTTTATACTTAGAGGCATTTTTGCGTAACCATAAAGCATCTTTTTTAAGGTCGCCGCCAGTTGCAATTTCTCGTGGCTTCGTCCTTGGTTCGGCTAATACTTTACGCCATGTATCTAGTTTAGTGGACAGGCCCGGTGGAACTTGAATTGAAGATAATAAGTGTCGGGCATCAACGACTCGCCCATCCTCAACAAGATCCTTCACAATTGCTAATTCACGCTCTACGCTCACAAGCACAGAAGTAGAGCTTTCCGCTATTGCTGCTTCGTATTCTCCCCAAAGGTTAAATTGAATAAATCCCAAAGGTTCCAAATAGGCTAAGATTTGTTTAAACCTCTCGGAAATAGAATAAATACAACTTTGCTTCCAATCTTCTAGAACTTCGGTTTCGGTTTTGTACCATTCAACAAGGCTCCTCGACCGCATCATCGGAAAAGAAAAATTTTTAAAGACGATTGTTCCCGCTTCTTGTAAATTGACAACTTTATATTGAGATGTTGCTGCGGTAGAGCATACAGTCCAAAAATCACTAAAGCAACTCTTCCCATACTCTTGCAGCACAGAATAGTCTGTAGAAGCACCCGTCTTTACCGCATCTAATATAACAGCCGCATCCTGTCCCATAACGCCAGTGCTTGCCGTCAATAATTTAGCCCGTGGCGTTAGTGACATATTATTTGCAGTAAATTGAGTCATTTTATGTCACCTTTATCGGCAATTTCCTTTGCTAAGATTACTAACTCATCGAACAAATCCGAAAGTACGTTCTTAGGTAATTCACCGGAAAATTCCTGAGAGGTATTCACGTCCAACGCCAAACGACACGCACTTATAGTATCACGAGGATGTGTTGGAGTCACTGGTTCTCTGTTGCTAAACTCCACATTAAGGCCTTGTCTCCATATGCTGGATACTGACCATGTTGAAAGGCGGTTAATCTGAAGGTTTTCCGACCATGATTTGGACAAGCGGGGGCGGTTAATCTGATAGAGAAAGTCGGACGGACCTATTGGATCTAAATCAACATCAACTGTTGGGAGATATTCCGATATTTGCCTGTATCCTTCCTCTCGATCCTCTACTCGTTGAAGCAAAATGGCTCCAAAAGCTAAGCGTTTAATCGGCGGGCAAATCTTTAACCATTGATGCATTAATTTGCAGAAATTTTCCGCTGCGCCGGGAAACAACCCTATTATTGGCAAGCCCTCCTCGATCTTATCCGTATCAGCAGCATAGAGCCAATCAATTCTGTTTGGATGGGTCTCCACAATCAACTTACCATTTTCAAATGCACCTTCATCTCGATGAAACCCCTGTTTTGGATAAGAAGTCCTTGTTTCTGGCGACTCCTTTATTAATTCATCCCATACCGTAAGCTCTCTTTCAACCATGGACACATGAAAAACTGTAACTCTTAGGGATTCAATCTGCCAAACCTTCAGTTCCGATTTACTGTTTTCATGCAAATCAGATTTTGTACCTTTATTCATGACCGAACCTTAGCCTTCTTTTTTGTAGAAAGATTTTTATTTAAGAATATCACATTAATAGGAAAAACTCAAAATTACCTTAGAAGGTTGTTCCTAGAATCTAGTATTTATATTTTCGTTTAAATCTGAGAATAATTATATTTGAACATTAATCCTTTAACTAACAGTTTGATCTCTCAATTTTTTTTATAATCAGAAAGCCGCTTCTCGGCCATGGCCAGCTCTTCCAGACCCTCCCGGTCCAGTATCTCAATGTGGGGACCGTCCGCCTGAATCAACCCCTGTTTCACCAGCTTGGCCAGCATCCGGGACAGCGTCTCCGGGATGGTTCCCAAAAGGCTGGCCAGCTGGCCTTTGGCCACATCCAGGGTAACCTTGTCAGACCGCTGCTGCTGCTGGCTCAAGGAGAGGAGGTGCGCGGCCAGCCTTCCTGATACTTCCTTGAGGGAAAGGTCTTCGATCAGGTTGGCGAACTGGTGCAGGCGCATGGACAGGGTGGCCAGCATATTCAAGGCCAGGGATGGATTGGCCCTGATGAGTTCAGCAAAGGCGCTCCGCGGGAAGAAGAAGACACGGCTCTTTTCATAAGCCTCAGCATAAGCCGGATAACTCTGGCCGGTAAAAAGAGCTACCTCGCCAAACGGCTCGCCTGGACCCCAGAGGTGCAGGATCTGTTCTTTCCCTTCAGGAGAGAGCTTATAAACCTTGACCCGTCCTTCTACAACCACGTAAAAACCAACCCCTTCATCGCCTTCTGAAAAGATGATCTCGCCGCGCTCGAATTTCTGATCCTTCACGATGGACGCCAGGTCTTGATACTGCTCATGAGGCAGACCGGAAAAAAGAGGTATGTTAGCGATACGCTCGGAAATATTCATAATAATGTTCCCTTTGGAACTGGAATTAACACCGGCCCTTGACTTAAGTTAAGGTTTGTTGCCTTTTAAAAGATAATATTAACAAGCTCGGCGGATTGCGAAGCGTCTTTAAAACAGGCGTCTTTAAAACAGGTAGCTGGGAGCCGCCAATTAATGATATCCTCTTTTAGCCGAGCAGCGCCTCGGCGACCTGCCGCCGGACAAATCAAAGCTGACCGCCCTTATTGACTCCAACGCCTTCCTGACGGCCAGCGGCCGCAAGCTGGCCCGGACCATCCTTCTCGGCTGACTATTCGCGGTTACCCGTATTTACTTGAGTTAAGGCCTCACTCCTCCAGGAGCGTCCCGGGAAGGACGGCGTCCCGGCCGTACTTTTCGGTGATGGTGTCCAGGGCGGTGTGGAGCTTTTTTTCTTTCTCCAAGGCTGTCTGCTGGTTAAAGAGGGATAATTGCTTCTCATCGTCAGGGCTGACCAGACGGGAAAGATATATTCCAAGCAGTCTGATCGGTCTTTGACCCGCTTCAGTTTCTTCGAGAAGCTGACAGCTTTTTTGAAAAATCTCACCCTGGTCATCCGTCGGCTCAGGTAAGGTCACGGCCCGGGTGATCTGAACAAAGTCCTTGTATTTCACCTTGAGCGTGACGGTTCTGCCAGTAAACCCTTTGCGCCGCATGCGCCGCGCCACCTGCGTCGCCAGGGAAAGGAGCTTTTTTCTAACTGTTTCCAGGTCCATGATGTCTTGGGCAAAGGTTTCCTCCCGGCCCATGGATTTAACCTCCCGCTCCGTTTCGACCTCCCTTTGGTCCATGTCCCTGGCCATGTGATACAAATGGACACCATGCTGGCCGAACTTTCTTTCCAGGACTTCAAGTGGCAGGCGGCTCAGATCGCCGATCGTCTTAACACCCAGGAAGGCCAAGCCTTTCTGAGTGGCCTTGCCCGCCCCCCAGAGCTTTTCAATGGGCAGTGGATCAAGAAACTCCCTGACCTTTCCATAAGGCACCACGGTCAGGCCGTCCGGCTTTTCAAGGTCAGAGGCGATCTTAGCCACCAGCTTGGAAGGCGCCACTCCGGCTGACACGGTCAGGCCAAGCTCCGCCTTGACCTGCCTTCTGATTTTTTTAGCGATTTCTTCAGGAGAGCCAAAGAGGCGCTGGCTGCCGGTTACGTCGAGAAAGGCTTCATCAATGGAAAGCGGTTCCACCAGCGGCGTGAAACGTTGAAATATCTCAAAGACCTTCTTCGAAACCTCCTGGTATCTTTCCATTCTGACCGGCAGGAATATGCCATCCGGGCAAAGTCGCCGGGCGGTGGCAATGGGTTGAGCCGAATGAACGCCGTATTTTCGAGCCTCGTAGGAAGCTGACGACACCACGCCCCTTTCGTCCCGGCCCCCGACGATAACGGGCTTCCCTTTGAGTTCGGGATTGTCCAGAACCTCGACCGCCGGGTAGAAGGCGTCCATGTCGAGGTGAATGATATCCTTTGGCTTCATTCGTTTCAATCTCATCACGTTACATTGGACCTCAATAAACCAAAAACAAACCGCTGGGCTGGCAACCGCCTCGGTTAAGCTGATGAAACATTATATAGCATTGGTGAAAATCTTTCTTGTGAAATTTGTAAGGAAGTCAAATAGCAGTAAAATTGACATCTGAACGCAGGCCATGCTTTAATAAGTGACTTTTTATCCCGATCCCAAAAGGAGATGCATTCATGAGCAAAGCCAAGCTTGGACCTCAAACGTGGATTTTCCCCATGCCCGCCGTCCTGGTGGGCGCCATGAAGGATCAAAAACCGAACTTTATGACCGCGGCCTGGTGTCAGATTGCAGGGCAACAGCCGCCCGCAGTGGCAGCGGCCATCAGAAAGCAGCGTCACACCTTGAAAGGCATTGAAGAGAACCACACGTTTTCCATCAATGTCCCGTCAACCGATCTGGTAAAAAAGGTGGATTACTGCGGAATCTACTCAGGTAAACACAAAGATAAGTCCCAAGTCTTTAAAGTTTTTTACGGAGCCCTGGAAACAGCGCCGCTTGTCGAAGAATGCCCGGTCAACCTTGAATGCAAGCTCATCCAACGCCTGGACCTAGGCAGCCATGTTCTTGTTGTCGGCGAGATTATCGAAACCTATGTCAACGACGACTGTCTGGCCGGTAATGCAGTGGATATTAAAAAGGTTGATCCGCTGATCTACATCCCGGGAACGCAGAACTATCACCGTCTCGGGGACGCCATCGCCCGGGCCTTTCAAGTTGGAAAGGAGGAATAAAGCCGAGGCTGGAAAATTTCGAGAAGAAAGACTGCGGGGGCGGTCGCCTAAACGTTAAAGCGGATATAGAGCACATCGTGGTCTTCAACGACTTGATCACGGCCGACCAGCCTCATCAGACCGGCCTTTTTCACGGCTGCTTCAGACCCCTGGGCGTACAGGTCTTCTGAACGCATGACCTCAGCCCGGATAAAACCCCTGACCATATCACTGTGGACTGCGCCGGCAGCCTCGATGGCCGTGGCGCCCCGCTTAACGGTCCAGGCCCGGACCTCGTTCTGGTTGGCAGTATAAAAAGTGATCATGTCCAGGGAACGGAAGCTGGCTGTTATCAACCTGTCGAGGGCGTTTCCTTCAATACCCAGCTCAGCAGCGAACTCATCACGCTCCTCCGCGTCCAACTCTGCCAATTCAGCCTCAATTCGCGCCCGGATCACCACCGGTGTTTCCTCACCTTTCAGGGGCGGCGGGTCAGGATCGTCGTCCTCGTTATTAGCTATCAGAACCACTGGCTTGGCCGTAAGGAACCCGAATCCCCGGAGCTTGACATGGCTGGCAAGTTCGGGACTTGCCTTTAAGGGACGCTCCTGAGAGAGCAGGGTTCTAATCTCCTCAAGGAGTCCGGCCTCTTCCGGGTCCTCCTTGCGGCCGCGCTTCTTTTCGTGGGTCATGCGTTCCAGACGATTCTCCACGGCCAACAGATCGTTTAGAATCAGTTCGTCGCTAAAGGCCTGACGGTCAGCCTCGGGCTGCGGCGCACCCATGCCGCCGTCAAAGTTGCGAATGACCTCGACCAGACCGTCAACCTGCCTGAGTTCTGGAGAAAGCCGGGTGGCCGGATCGTCGGGCTTGACCATTGGCGGGGCCGGGTCCAGATAAGTAATCACGGCGTAGGTGGCCTTTTTAGGCTTGTAAATAGCCGCCAGACGGTCCACCCGCTCGTCAGGCGCGGGCAGAAACGCCAGATTGCTTTCCTCGCGCTTACGGCCGGTGGCCTGATGGCGGCTGCTGAGCGCTGCAAAAAGGGTTGTCTTGCCAGACCTGGCTAGGCCTGTGAGCGCCAGTTTCATGGTCTGCTCCCGTTTTATTTCTTGACCAATATTTCTACCACATTTTACCTCTATTTAACAGCACCGGCCAAATTCAAAGGCCGCTTATTTTTCACATGCCAGGCCCATGGATTTCAAATCGCCCTGCTCTATAAAACCATGACCCTGAAGGCAGCTTGACGTATGGCTTTTGTTTTTTGTATGATTGCCTGATCAAATAAGGAAAAACCAAGCTTGGCGACCTGGCAGAGGCCGGAAGTACCAGCAGCTTGGCAGGCTTATACGTTCGATTTGAGCAAATTCGTTAACTGAAGCCGTCTGAAGCAGAGGGGAAACGCTTCTATAAACCTGACAAGAGCTGCCTGGCCAAGGGGTGTGATGGATAAGGCATGTTTCTGATTATCCTAGTATGCGGCTCAGCTTTGGCTTTAAACAATCATGCCTTAACAAAGGCTTTCTCCAGATATGTTTGACCGCTTAAGACAAAGAGACTTAATCCGGAGATGAATCGTATATGAAGCCCGACTCCTTAATCTTCGATCTGGACGGAACACTCTGGGACACGACCGAACCTTGCGCCCGGGCCTGGAACCTTGGGCTGGAGCGCTTTGGAATCAGCTCTCGGAAGATCACCTCAGCCGACATTGCCTCAGTGACCGGCCTGCCTTACGACAAATGTGTGGCCGTAATTTTTCCTGATATTTCACAACATGATCTTCTCAGGCTGGTGGATCAGCTAAACGCAGCAGACAAGGAGATCATCCTGGCCGAAGGCGGACGCCTTTATGACGGCGTGGCGAAAGGCTTAGTAGAGCTTGGCCAGCGTTTCCCCCTGTTTTTAGTCAGTAACTGCCAGGCCTGGTATCTGGATTGGTTTCTATCCTGGTCCAAGCTCAAATCCGTCTTTCAAGACTACGAATCATACGGGAATACCGGAAAACCCAAGGCAGACAATATCACCGCCATAAAAAAACGTAACCGGCTCTTTTGCCCGGTTTACATCGGTGACACAGTCAATGACTACGAGGCGGCATTGAAGGCGGAGGTCGCCTTTATTCATCTGGACCACGGTTTTGGCAGTCCGGTGGACGCCGTTTTAAGTCTAAGCGACTTTGAAGGTCTGGTCCGTTATCTCCTTTCCCCATCCCTTGCCTAGATTTTTGATCTCGCCTTTTAAGCCAGCTCGATTTTTCAGTGGAATAAGGAAAAAGAATTGCATAATTGGGGGCAGATTTACCCGTGTCTGATCAGATAATATCCTGGGGTAAACAAGAGGCTCTGGGGTGGAAGAGCTTGGGGGGATAGGTCAAGTACTAAGAAAAAAGCTCAGGGGATATGGCTGTTTTTGCGATCTTGAGGTCCTTATAATCTAATGCCTTCGCCTGCGTCCCCCGGTGGCGGAACTCAGCACCGTCAGCGGGGTCAGCAGCACGACAATTAATACGATGGTCCATACATTCAGGTTGAAGGTCAGCAGCGCATCATTGAGCTTATCCATCTGGAAGATGAAATCAATATACATCCTGGTCAGCGGCACCAGCTGATCACGTGCCACGCGGTCCAGGGTATCTTGCTTATCAAAAAGCCATGACGGACCGCTGATATAACTAACGATGCGGTAACCGGCCTGATGCCAGGGTCCGGCGTCCGTGGGCACACCCAGGGGGGTATCTGTGGGAAAGAGAAGGGCGCGGTAAATGTTGTAGCGGACTATTACCTTGGCATACTGGCTGACCAGAATCGGGTTTTCTGTAAGGAATATGCCTCGCGGTTCGGCCAGACCGGTTGGGGCGGCAGGTGGATTATAGTCGTCGGCGATATGTTCAATGGCAATGTCATAAAGCATCCGGGCCATGATATCATCACGGTGGTTCGCCATGAAGGCCTTGTTGCTTGGAGCACCGACCATGTGCGAACCGGTGAACATGAAAATCAGCGTCCGCTTCCGTTTCTCCAGGGGCACCTGGGCGAAATACTTGGCTAGGCTCAAGACCATACCCACCCCGCTGCTGTCCTCGACCCCGCTTTGCCAGGGAGCGTCGTGGTGGGAGTGGATAATCAAATTGGTCTGGCTGCGCCCCGGTAAGACCCCATAAACCGTGGCCGTCCTGCCACCGCCTCTGGCAACTCTGGCCTGAAGCTGCATATGCGCTTTGACTTTTCCCTTGCTGAGCAGGGACTTCAACCACTTTCCATCATTTTCTCGAATATACAGACCTGGGATGGAACGAATTTTTCCGTCATAAGGGGCGTAATAGGTGAACTCCCCCATGTCGGGATAACCTTTAAGGACGCTTACGATGCCCGCGACATTCCGCTTCACGGCTTGTTTGTAAATGGCAACGTACTTCTGCATCCAGCCCACAGGATAAGGGTGACTCCAGCCCTTGGCCGTCCCTTCCGGATCGTAAGCCATGAAGGTGAAGAGTTTCATCTGGTCCCAGCTGATTGTTACCGGCGGGATTTCGACCAGAATCACCTTACCCGCTACATTCACAGCCGTGAGTTCTTCCTCCGAACCCTGGCCGGCATAGACCATCTCTGCTGAAAGGCCGTTCGGGCCGGTTGGACCGCTATACGGGACATAGAAACAGGCCAGCGGTCCTAGCTTCTTATTTTGAGTTTGGACCGTCAGGCTCCAGGATTCAGGTTCCCAGTAGTCGAAAGTATAAGGCTCGACCTTTATTTCTGAAAACCCGAACTCACTTAATTTATTTTTCAGGTATTCTATGGCCTTCAGGTCGGCCGGCGAGCCTGGCCTGCGAGGGCCAAGGTTATAGACGTCTTCGATCCAGCTAAAAATTTCGTCTTCGCTGGGAATCCCAGCTCCGCTGACCGGATTGACAGAAAGGTGTGAAACCAAGAGGACAAACGAAGGCAGAACCACCAATATCAGGATCAGGAAGATGATACTGGACCACCAGAAAAGAATCCTCCGGCGCGTATCAATGGCGGTATCGGCTATCGAACTGCCCAGAAAGCTGAGCACGATCCCGCCCACCAGGAAGATGACGATGCCACTAACAACGCCTTCATGGTTCACTAAAATCGAGGGGATCGTAAGAGGTATCACCACCGGCGAAAGTTCTAGGGCCAGCCTCAGGAGGTACTGAACGAGAAACCACAGACCGACGCCGATCCAAGCCCGACCGACGAATAAAAGCCAGTGAGCTTCCTGCCGATAAAGAAGCCAGCCTAAAAGCAGGAAAAAAATCGGGGGGATGAGCGCGTACCAGGTGGTAAAAAGGGCCAGGCCCACGCTGGATTTATCCAGCAGCAGGCCCAAAACAAATGGCAGTAGCGAAAAGATGAAGGCCAGGATTAGGAAAAATAAAATTTGACCGATCCAGGACTGTCTGCTTCTGGCCGCCATTGAATCACCCTCTAATCAGTGGTGATTGGAAAATCTAACTCATTCTACAAAAAGACCCCTTTTTGTCAAGAATTACACCTAAATAAAATCAAGGCAGACTAAGTCTTATGAACAAGGAAGCCCGAAAAGCATACAGTACCGCAGCGTCCTATTCATCCTGGAGAATATTCTTTATTTCAGCAAGGGTGTTCTTAAGGTAAAGAAGGAACTCCTTCCGTTCCTCAGGGCTTAATGATGCCTGCTCTCCGGCCTTGGCGGCGATCCTTTTTTTTGCCCCGGCAATGGTGAATTTATCCTCGTACAGAAGACGTTTGACCGCCAAAAAAGTTTCAAGGTCCTGGCGGCGGTAAAGACGCTGTTTCGAGGCGGCTCGGACAGGTTTAATCTGGGGAAACTCAGACTCCCAATAACGTAAAACAAAGGGCTCGACCCCGATCAGCTCGGCCGCCTCCCCGATCCTGAAGTAAATTTTGTCGGGAACCTCAGGAGACATCGTTATCCGGTCTCCCCACACGGTCCTCATGAAAACGGACTCAGGATTGGTTGTTAATCGCCTTGCGCAAGACCTGGCTGGGCTTGAACTTCAGGACCCGGCGCGCCGATATGGTAATTTCCTCCCCGGTGCGAGGGTTGCGTCCGCGGCGCGCTTTCTT
This sequence comes from Deltaproteobacteria bacterium, assembly GCA_019308995.1. Taxonomy (NCBI): domain Bacteria; kingdom Pseudomonadati; phylum Myxococcota; class Myxococcia; species Deltaproteobacteria bacterium. The sequence goes on from JAFDHD010000009.1 coordinate 33,100, forward strand.
CTCCCGGACCTCAAAATTCCCAAAACCAGAAACCTTGACACTCTCACCCTTGACAAGGGTCTCTTTGATAATCTCAAAGAGATCATCAACCACCGAACTTGTCACACGCCGGGGGAAGCCCATCTTGGCTTGCACAGCGCTGACGATATCCGCCTTGGTCATGTCATCCTCACCATCAGGTCCTTATTCCAGCGTTAAAGGCAGCCAGCACCTTGTTAATCACTCTTTGATGAATGGTGTTGACTTCCTCGTCGGTTAGAGTCCTTTCCGGCGAACGATACAAGAACCGGAAGGCCAGGCTCTTGAGGTTCTCTTTAAGCTGGCGCCCCTCGTAGGCGTCAAACAGGGTCACATCGGTTAGGAACTCCTCTCCAAGCCCCTTGATAAACTCAAGAATTTGACCCGCTTCCACACCGCGGTCCAGAATCAGGGCCTGGTCACGGCTGATGATCGGAAAGCGCGGCAGGGCGATGAAGGTCCTGGTTCCCGCCTGAACGGCCCTGATTGCTGGCAGGTTCAGTTCAAATAAATAAGGCGCCTCCTTGAGATCGAAGGTTTTAGCGACCTGGGCAGTGATTCTTCCGAGGTGACCCAGGGTTTGCCCGCCGGCCGAAACCCGGGCGGCAGCCCCTCGGTCATAGTAAACAGGCAGCCCCTCGGAGGTAAAAACCGGATCAGGGACGTTCAAACCTTCCATCAGCTCCTCGACCATACCCTTGAGATCGTAAAAATCCACCGGCCCGGTCTTTTGACGCCAGGACAGGTCGCCTCGCCGCCCGGCGAGCAAACCACTGACAACGACCCTTTCCTCAGGCAGCTCCTGTTCATCAAGAGTAAAGAAGACGCGGCCCATTTCAAATACCGCCAGGTCCATTACCTGAAAGGCTTGATTGCGGTGCAAGGTTTCGAGCAGACCCGGTACAAGGGTGGTCCTGAGCAGCACCTGCTCCTCAGAGAGCGGGTTGAGAATATGAACGCAGTGACGGCGGGGATCATTTTCAGGCAGGTGCAGTTTATCACAGAAATCGTGAGAAATGAAGCTATAGCTAATGACCTCGGACAAACCCAGCCCTTCCAGGATCTCACTGATTTCGGCCCGGAGGAGGCGTGAAGCGTCAGGTGGCGACGCCCCGCCCTTGTATGATGGCAGGGTGACCGGAACCTCATCATACCCGATCAGCCGCGCCACCTCTTCGTAAAGGTCAACCTCCCTCGTCAGATCAACCCGAAAGGACGGCGCTTCAACTTTCATGTCTTCGTCCGCGGCCTTTGGAGCAAGTTCGATACCGCCTAGTGCGTCCATCATCCGCTGCGGCTCGATCTCGGTTCCCAGGAAGCGGTTGCAGCGGGAGGGAGCGAATGGGATGGTTACTTTTTTATACGGCCGAGGGTGCTCGTCAATAATGCCGGAGGCCACCCGGCCGCCAGCCAGGTCAGCCATGAGGGCCGAGGCCCGTGAGGCAGCGAAGACACAGCCCTCAGGGTCAATGCCTCGTTCGAAGCGAAAGCTGGCTTCCGTGGACAGGCCCAGGGCCTTTGAGGTGCGGCGGATACTGACCGGGTTAAAATAGGCGCTTTCCAGAAGCACATCAGTGGTAGCGGGAATAATCTCTGAATTCAGTCCTCCCATGAGGCCAGCCAGGGCGACCGGCTTCTCCCCGTCGCAGATCATGAGCATCTCCGGACCCATGATTCTCTCTTCTCCGTCTAAGGTCGTGAACCGCTCCCCTTCCCCAGCGGTCTTGACCACAATGCGGTGTTCCGCAAGCCGGTCCAGGTCAAAGGCGTGAAGAGGCTGGCCGGTCTCCATAAGGACGAAATTGGTGATATCCACCACGTTGTTGATAGTTCGAACACCCACCCCAGCCAGGCGTTCAACCATCCAAAACGGTGAAGGGCCGACCTTGACATCGTTGATAACCCGCCCCACATAACGAAGGCAGCGTTCAGGGTCCAGGATCCGAACAGAAGTCTGGTCCTCGATGCGCCTCGGGGCTTCCTCGATTTTAACCTCAGGATACCTGAGCCGTTGGCCCAGGATCCCAGCCACCTCTCGCGCCACGCCAAGCAAACACAAACAATCCGGCCGGTTGGGAGTCACCTCCAACTCAAAAAGCCAATCGGAAAGTCCAAGGGCCTTCTTGACCCCGCTGCCAGGAGTTAAGTCCTCGGGAAAAGACATGATCCCTGAGGCATCCGGCCCCACGACCAGTTCGGCCTCGGAACAGAGGTTGGCAAACGAACGCACCCCGCGCAATTCCACTTCCTGAACCACCTCGCCGTCAGGCAGTTTTGTTCCAGCCAGGGCCAGGGCCGAGAGCATGCCTTCAGCTACATTGGGCGCCGCGCAGACGACCTGAAAGGCGGCGTCTGAAGTTTCGACCTGACAAACCTTGAGCCTTTCCGCGCGCGGGTGGTCTTCCACCTTGGTCACTCGCGCCACCACAACCGTATCCAGATAGGAGTAGCGATCATGGAAATTTTCCACCTCCAGTCCGCGCATGGTCAGTTTATCAGCCAATTCTTGAGGCTCAATATCCAGGTCCACGTAATCCTTGAGCCAGTTGTATGTGACTAGCATGGCAGAAGCCTTAATGAACTAAAACTGTTTCAGAAAACGAAAATCGTTCTCAAAGAAGAGGCGGATGTCGTCAATATCATATTTAAGCATGGCCACGCGTTCGATTCCAATGCCAAAAGCAAAGCCGGTCACTTCCTGTGGATCATAGCCCACAAATTTGTAGACTTCTGGATCAACCATGCCTGAGCCTAAAATCTCCAACCATCCAGTCGAGCCACAAGTCGGGCATCCAGCTCCGTGGCAGATGACACACCCAATGGAAACCTCGGCGCTGGGCTCCGTAAAAGGAAAGAAACTGGGTTGAAAGCGCAGAGGCGTGTCAGGGGAAAAGAACTGGTGAACAAAGGCGGTCAAGACCCCTTTGAGATCACCAAAGGTGATGCCTCGATCCACGACCAGGCCCTCGATCTGATGAAACATGGGGGTGTGAGACATGTCTGCCGAGTCCCGGCGGTAGCATTTACCTGGAATGACCACCCAGACAGGAGGCCTCTGTTTTTCCATGATCCTGACCTGCATGGGTGAGGTGTGCGTCCTCAGAACCACGGTGTCGGAAACATACAGGGTATCCTGCATGTCCCGGGCAGGGTGGTCTTTGGGGAAATTCAGGGCTTCAAAGTTATAGTAGTCCAACTCCACTTCAGGACCCTCAGCGATATCAAAACCCATCCGTGTAAATATATCGCAGATTTCGTTCATAGTCCGGGTAATGAGGTGTTGGTGACCCCGGCGATGACGGCGACCTGGCAGGGTGACATCCAGGCTGATCGTCTCTCCCCTGGTCACAGCCACGGTTTCAATCCTGGCCTTGAAAGCGGCGCTAAGATCGGCCTTGATGCGATTGGCCACCTGGCCCACGGCAGGCCGCTCCTCAGCAGGCAGGCTGCCCATCTGCCGCATCAACCCGGTAACCAGGCCTTTTTTGCCAAGATATTTAATCCTGAGGGTCTCGACCTCTGCCGGTGTATCGGCCTTGTCGAGCAGCTCTTGCGCCTCCCGGCCCAAGGCTTTTAATTTGGCTTTGATGTCTCCTGGCATAACCTCTACCCGGATTTATTAAGATGCGCTCCTGGCGACTTCGGCCAGCTCGGCGAAACCGGCCGCGTCATGAACCGCCATGTCGGCCAGGATTTTACGATCAATATCCACCTGGGCCTTTTTAAGACCATCCATGAGCCGGGAATAGGACAACCCATGCTCCCGGGCCGCGGCATTGATCCGAATAATCCACAGCCGCCTCAATTGCCTCTTTCGCTGTTTACGATCCCGGTAAGCGTAAGCCCAGCCTCGCTCGGCTGCCTCCCGGGCCGAACGGTACAGGCGGCTCCGACCGCCACGATAACCTTTGGCCGCTTTTAAATATTTTTTATGGCGTTGCCTTGTCTTGACCCCGCCTTTGACTCTGGGCATCTTCTAATTCCTCTCTTTTATCCTCGATCAATCATTAAAGATAAGGCAGAAGCCTCCTGATGGCCTGCCTGTCGCTCTGGCGAACTAGGCCGCTCTTTCGCAAGGCCCTCTTACGCTTGGATGTTTTTGAGGTAAGATTGTGACTGGCGTAAGCCTTGGACCGGCTGATCTTTCCCCGGGCCGTGGCCTTGAATCTTTTTGCTGCACCACGGTTTGTTTTTATTTTCGGCATACTCTCTCCATCTGAACCGTCCCGCCGCCTTCCCTTGAGTGCCAGAGATGAGCGGGATGTTTTTAATTTTTTAAAATAACTGAAGGCTACTTCGGGGTCAGCATCATGGTCATGTTCCGCCCTTCCAGCTTAGGCATCTGCTCTACCACCCCAATGTCAGACACATCCTGAACAATCCGTTCCAGTAACCCTCGAGCCAAGTTGGCATGGACGATCTCACGCCCGCGAAACATAAGGGAAATTTTTGTCTTGTTCTTCTGCCCCAAGAATTTCCTGATATTGCGGAGCTTGAACTGATAATCATGCTCCTCGGTCTTGGGCCGGATCTTGACTTCCTTGACGAGGATGACGGTCGCCTTCTTTTTAGATTCCTGGAGTTTCTTGCTTTGCTGATACTTATACTTTCCATAATCCATGATCCGACAGACCGGCGGGTCCGAGTCCGGGGCCACTTCAACCAGGTCCAGCCCGACTTCTTCAGCCGCGGCCACGGCCTCCGAGGTCGGCATAATACCGGCTTGCTTGCCATCCGGATCTATAAGCCGCACCTTCTCCGCCTTAATGGCCTTGTTGATGTTGACCTTCTTCCCCATGTCCTGACGCTTTTTAACGATAACCTCTCACCTCCCTGAAAATTTAACCTTGCCCGGTTATAACAAAGACATTATTGAAAGGTCGGCGGCTGAGCTTCGGGCCGCACCCGGGCCAGAAATTCCTCCACGGTCATGAATTTGAGGTCTTCCCCGGCCCTGGTCCGCGGCGAGACCCCGCCGCGCGCGACCTCCCGGTCGCCTATGACCAGCATATAGGGAATCTTCATGAGCTGGGCTTCTCGAATCTTGAGGCCCAGTTTCTCATTCCGAAGGTCTGGTTCGACGCGCAGGCCTTCGCTCTTTAATTTATCACAAACCTGCCTGGCATACTCGTCCCCACGGTCTGTTACCGTCAGGACGATAGCCTGCACCGGGGCCAGCCAGACCGGAAAGGCGCCGGCGTAATGTTCGATCAAGACCCCGATGAACCGTTCGATCGAGCCGAGGATGGTGCGGTGGATCATGACCGGTCGGTGTTTTTCCCCGTCAGGACCCACAAAGGTCAAGTCGAAACGTTCGGGCAGGGTTAAATCGCACTGAATCGTGGCGCACTGCCATCGCCGGCCCAGGGCGTCCTTCAGGTTCACGTCAATCTTGGGTCCGTAAAAGGCCCCTTCCCCAGCATTGATCTCGTAGTCCTGGCCCAAATCCGTCATGGCCTTCTCCAGGGCCTGAGTGGCCAGCTCCCAGTCCTCATCAGTTCCAATGCTCTTTTGCGGCCGGGTGCTGATCTCGGACTCGAACTCAAAACCGAAGACGCCCATGATGTCAATCACGAATTCGATGACCCCTTTGATTTCATGATTGAGCTGCTCCGGGGTGCAGAGGATATGGGCGTCATCCTGCGTGAACTGCCGCACGCGAATCAAGCCGTGGAGCACCCCTGACTTCTCATGACGGAACACGGTGCCCAACTCGAAATACCTGAGCGGCAGATCGCGGTAACTCCTCAACCTGGATTTATAAATAAGCATGTGGGCGAGGCAGTTCATGGGCTTGATTCCATAACTGACCCCGTCCACTTCGGTGAAATACATGTGTTCACGGTAATTGTCAAAATGCCCGGAGGCCTGCCACAGGTCCGTCTTGAGAATTTGAGGGCCGATTACGATCTGATATCCCCGCCTGAGGTGTTCGGTCTGCTCGAAATCCTCGATCAATGTTCTCAGTAAAGCGCCGCGTGGATGCCAGATCACCAGTCCGGCGCCGGCTTCCTCGTGGATGGAAAACAGGTCCAGGTCCCGGCCCAGACGGCGGTGGTCCCGTTTTCTGGCTTCTTCCAAAAGCTGAAGGTGCTGTTTGAGTTCCTTTCTGGAGAAGAAGGCGGTGCCATAAATCCGCTGGAGCCTTTGCCCGTGTTCATCTCCGCGCCAGTAAGCCCCCGAAACCCCGCGGAGTTTGAAAGCGGGGATTTTATCCGCGGAGGCCAGATGAGGCCCGCGGCAGAGGTCCATAAAATCACCGACCTCATAAAGCGAAACCGTGTCATCACTTATCTCTTGAAGGATTTCCACCTTGTAAGGCTCCCCGAGCTCCTCAAACAGCTTAATCGCCTCGGCCCGGGTTATTTCCCGCCGAACGAAGGCCGGCCCCTGGGCCATAATCTCTCCCATGCGGGCCTCAATCCGGGGAAGATCCTCAGGGGTAAAGGTCGAATCGTAATCAAAATCATAATAGAAGCCGTTTTCAATGGCCGGTCCGATGGCGACTTTAACGCCCGGGAAAAGCTGGCGCACGGCCTGGGCCATGATATGAGAGGTCGAGTGCCTGAGTATTTCCAGGGCCTCAGCCTCAGTCCGCCTCACGGGTGCGAGCTCTCCATCGCCCTGTAACGGGGTGGTTAAATCAACCAATCGCCCGTCAAGGCGAGCGGCGACCGCATCCTGACCCACGCCGACGGAGTCAAAAAATTCCTTCACGGTTGTGCCTGCGGGCGCAGTGACTTCTTCAGCGTTTGCGAGTTTGAGTTTAACGTCTTCCATGGCCTGCCTGACAGCTCCGGCTCATCAGAGCTTGACACCCGAAGAGCACCGATAAAGTTAAAGGCATCTCAGGAGCCGCCCCAAGATGCCTTTCATGCAGTAAAATCTAATAGGTCAGGGCCCCTTCCTTTCTTCCGAAACTATTTGGTGGGCGCGAAGAGATTTGAACTCTTGACTTCTACCGTGTCAGGATAGCGCTCTCCCCCTGAGCTACGCGCCCAGAATAAATAAGGCTCATACACCCTCAAGTGCTGATACCAAGTGACAATTATCAGGAAGTCCGAGAAATTGTCAAGGGAAAAAGCCTTTAATAATAGAGTCATAATCCACTTTCCCACGACCATGAACCCTGAATGAAGCCGCCAGGGCCGAATTTTATCTTGCCCAGAAACCAGCCAAGGCCTTGTGTAAGGCATCGGTCAAACCGCTTGAAAGCCATGTCAGGCGCGGCTGGGACCTGAGCCAGGTCAGCTGACGTTTGGCATAGCGTTTGGTCTGTTTTATCACCTCGGCCTCGGCCTCGGTCCGATCTATCTTCCCGGTCAGGTACTGTACCACCTGCCTGTAACCAATGGCCTGTAATGGTTTGAGCTGGGTGGAGTAGCCGCGGGCCAGAAGCCCTTCCACCTCTTGGATCAGGCCCGAGGCGAACATCTCCCTAGTCCGAGTCTCGATGCGCGCGTAAAGCTCCTGCCGAGGCAGGGTCAGGCCGAAAAGAAAATACTCATAAGGTTCTTCAGCCAACCCGTGCTCGGCCTGGAAGCTGGAAATAGGCCGGCCGGTTAGTTCAAAGACTTCCAAGGCCCTAATGATGCGAAAAAGATCATGGGGATGGATTCTGGCTGCGGACGTCGGGTCTAGTCCGGCCAGTCGCGCATGAAGCCGCTCCAGACCTTTTGACCGGGCTTCTTCTGTCAACCGCGCCCGGATGTCCGGGTCCTGTCCCGGTCCCTTGAAAAGTCCCCTGAGCAGGCTGCGCAGATAAAAGCCTGTTCCGCCCACGACCAGCACGGGGGTTTGGGAAAGGTCTAGCTTAGCGATCAGAGGGCGCGCCAGTTTAAGGTAGGCGGCTACGTCAAAATCCTGGTCCGGATTAACCAGGTCAATCAGATGATGAGGCGCCTTTGACCGCTGATCAGGGTCAGGCTTGGCCGTACCGATGTCCAAATACCGATAAACCTGCATGGAGTCGGCGCTGACGATCTCCGCGCCAAACCTCGCGGCCAAATCCAGGGCCAGCTCTGTTTTGCCCACACCGGTTGGCCCTGCCAAGGCCACCAACTTGGGACGATGAGCCACGGAAGGGGTCACCACTCAGGTTCGCCTGAACTTTTTCTCAAGTTCCTTAAGCTCAACAAGATAAATGAGGGGCCGTCCATGGGGGCAGTGCGTGCGAACTTTTGTCCGGCCCAAATCGGCCAGAAGCTGATCCATTTCCTCAAGCGTCAGATCGTCACCGGCCTTGACGGCGCTGTGACAGGTAACGGTCTGCATCAAGGCCTCTTCGATCCGGGCCAGGCCCGCCTCGGGGCGCAAGCTGTCCACCTCATCAATGATCTCACCCATGACTTTATTCGGGTCCTTACCCGCCAATACCGCTGGCACGGCCCTGAGGACAAAGGTTTGGCCGCCAAAAGGTTCGATATCAAAACCAAAGCGGGCCAGATCCTGAAGCAAGCCTTGAAGCCCCACGGCCTGGGTCGGCGAAACCTCGAAGGTGACGGGCATGAGCAGCTGTTGGCTCGCCAGATCACCGCCGGCTATTTCAGCTTCCAGACGTTCAAAAAGAACGCGCTCATGGGCTGCATGTTGATCAATAATGTATAGCCCGTCCGGTCCCTGCGCCAGGATATAGGTGTTGTGAAGCACGCCTATGGCCCGCAGCCCCTGTCTTTCCGCTTCCATGGTCAGGTCCTGGTCCAGGGCCGGCTGCGGAGGCCTTGGAAGTCCTGTCTGCCAGGTCTTCCGGTCAGCGCCTTCCTTCCAGGCCAAGGCTTCGGCCACGGCTGGCTGAACAAACGATGAGCCCGCCTTTGCATAATCCAGAGGCAGGGAGGCTGCTGGAGCCGACAGCGGACGATGATCTTTACCCAGGGCCTGCGACATGATGTCCACGGCCGCCTTCATGACCTCTCCCGGCTGGCGGAAGCGCACTTGAGCCTTGGCCGGATGAACATTGATATCCACGGCCTCAGGGTCGAGCTTCAGGAAGATAATGGCCACGGGATATCGGCCGCTCATGAGCCGGCCGTGATAGGCTTCCATGATGGCCCTCATCAGGAGACGATCCATGACCGGACGGCCGTTGACATAGATATAGATAGCGCTGGCCCGGCTGCGGTCCATCTCGGGCCGGCCGAGGAACCCGGAAAGGGTAATGTCGGTCATCACGCCTTTAAAGGGGAAAAGCTTTTTAGCCACCTCCCGGCCCAAGACACGGGCCACCCTGGCCAAGGGCTCCTCACTCGGGCTGGTGGCCACCACCTCCTGCGAGTTGTGCCTGTATATGAGCCGGAGCTCCGGGCGGCCAAGGGCGTAACGCTGGACCATTTCGGCCAGGTGAGCGGCCTCGGTCTGAGCGCTCTTTAAAAATTTTCGCCTGGCCGGGACGTTGAAGAACAAATCCCGCACTTCGACCGTGGTTCCCCGGCTCCGGGAGGCCTCCTCAACCGCAAGCACCTTTCCCCCGGAGAGGCGGATACGTCGGCCAGCTCCATTAGTATTGGCGGCCGAAGTCAGAGTCAGACGGGAAACAGCGCCGATACTAGGCAGCGCCTCGCCGCGAAAACCCAGGGTCTTAATGCGGAGCAGATCGGAGTCTTCGGAAAGCTTGCTGGTAGCGTGCCTTTCCACGGCCAACAGCAAATCATCCGGGGCCATGCCAGCACCGTCATCCAAGACCATGATTAGGCGGCGACCGCCAGCCTGGGCCTCTATCTCGATGCGCCCTGCCTCCGCGTCCAGGCTGTTCTCAAGCAGCTCCTTCAGCACCGAGGCCGGCCGCTCGATCACCTCGCCCGCAGCGATACGGTTGATAAGCTGTTCAGACAGCAGTCTTACGGAGGCCAAGACCCAGCACCTGTTTAAAGAATTCTCTGACTAAATGAACCGTTGCCTCGTGTCCGGCTATGTCTGAGCCTGAAAGGGACAGATGGCCAGCCATCTAGCTGCCATCATTACTGATTCAACGAAAGCCGGACAGGTTTCAGATTGAGTATACCACAGGTGGCAAAAGCTTGCCAAGATCGGGAGGAGACAATATAATGAGGCCGCAAGAAGTGCCTTAACGGGTTCTTTTTGGCCGGAGGAGGAGGCCGGCGGCGGGTCTGAAGTGGTTTTTTGCCTTCTTCCACTTGACCCTGACCTGGCCTCTTTTCCGGCGGACGCTCATCAAGAAGGTTCAGGAGGGACATCCGTGACTAAGAAGGAGGAGTTGATCCTCAAGGCTACCAAGGAAATCGTTGTTAAATTCATCGAGACCGGCCGCATCTATCCCAGTTCATTTGAAGAACACTACGACCTGGTTAATCGGGTCGTCCGGAATTCCATCAAGGTTGGGGAGCCGGAGCAGGGCTAGGTCTTTCCTAATATCTCACTTCACGCAAACAAAGCCCGTGGGCCGGGGCGGTCATTCCAGCCAGGGAGCGGTCTTTGGCCTTGAGGATCCTCTCGAACCCTTCCGGGCTGACCTGACCTCGACCGACTTCCACCAAGGTTCCGACAATGGCCCTGACCATATGACGCAAAAATCCGTCTCCTTCCAATGTAATCCGCACCAAACCGTCCGGTCTTGAAGAAAGACCGGCCGTAAATATTCGGCGCTTGGCAGACCCGGTTGAACTGCCTGTGGATTGAAAACTGGTAAAGTCATGCTCCCCTCGCAGGGACTCGAGGGCCTGAGACATGGCCCCAAGGTCAAGTCCTGAAGGGATGTGCCAGCTATAGAGCCGGTTCAGTGTTGAACGAACCGGGGCGATATAGAGATCATAGTCGTAAATCTTGCTTCGGGCTTGATAGCGGGCGTGAAAATCAGGCGGCGCTTCTTCCAGGGAAAGCACGGCGATCTGGCGCGGCAGCAAGGCATTGGCGCCCCGGAGGAGTTCCCTCCGGCCTAAACGGGATCTTGTTTTGAAGTGAGCCACCTGGCCTCGAGCGTGCACACCGGCGTCCGTCCGTCCGGCGCCGATTACAGCCGCCTTTTCATTGGTCAGCCTGGAAAAGGCGAGCTCGATATAACCCTGGATGCTGGGCTGGTCCTTCTGGCGCTGCCACCCGGCCAGGCCGGTCCCATCATACTCCATTACCAGTTTATAACTGCGTTCCGAACCGGCCTTAAGCTCAGCGCCCATAACCTCACCCGCTTTGTTAAGGTCTGAGGCCTAGCTCCAACAAGCCTGTTTCCTCAGCCAGACCCAGCATCAGGTTCATGTTGCAGACTGCCTGACCCGAGGCGCCTCGCGTCAGGTTGTCAATGACTGAAACCACCTTGACCCGCCCGGTTCTCTGGTCAACAAAAGCGCTCAGGTCGCAGAAATTGGTGCCACGAACATCCAGGGTGTGCGGCAGGTCCCCGGCTTTCCGAACCCGAACAAAGATCTCATCCCTGTAGTACTCGGTTATGACAGCCGAAAGCTCTTCATCGGTCTGGTCTTTGGTCAAGGCAGCATAAACCGTGCTCAGGATTCCCCGCGACAGAGGCACCAGGTGAGGGGTGAAACTGACGATCAGGGGACGCCCGGCCAGCAGGCCAAGCTCCTGTTCAATCTCCGGAGTGTGACGATGCCCCGTGACCTTATAGGCCATTAATCCGTCATCAATCTCACAATACTGGGTCGTCATGTTCAGCCCCCGCCCGGCCCCGCTGACACCGGACTTTGAGTCGGCGATGATCCCCTCCGCTTCGATGAGGCCGTTCTTCAAAAGCGGCGCCAGGGCCAGGATGACGCCGGTGGGATAACACCCGGGATTCCCCACCAGACGGGCGGTTCTGATCCGGTCCCGGTGAAGCTCTGGCAGCCCGTAAACCGATTCGGACAGGAGCTCCGGGGCCAGATGCCGCTCATACCATTCCTCATAAACCGAGGCGTCCTTGAAGCGAAAGTCGGCCGAAAGGTCCACCACCTTCCCGCCCCCTTGCAGCAAGGACGGCACAATCTCCATGGCGGTTCGGTGCGGAACGGCGGTAAAGAAAAAGTCGGCCCGGGCCTTCAGAGCCTGAGCTTCCGGGGGTTCAAAAATTAAATTGTCCAGCCCCCCGAGGCGCCCGGCCAGGGAGGGGAAGACGTCTGAAACCCTTTGGCCGGTCAGCTTTCGAGAGGTGACGGCCACGATTTCGGCTTCAGGGTGGACGGCCAGAAGCCTGAGCAGTTCAAGGCCGGTGTAGCCGCTGGCTCCAACAAGTGCCACCTTTACCATGATGCACCTCTAAAAAAAAGGAAGGTCGGCAGCGACCTTCCCTCAAGATGTTTCAACTTCCGACGCTTAGCGTTTCGAATACTGGTACCGGGCGCGCGCACCTCGCTGACCATACTTTTTTCGTTCCTTCTTCCTGGCGTCCCGGGTCAAGAATCCAGCCTTTTTAAGGATCGTTCTGAATTCCGGATTGTACTCCAAAAGGGCCTTGGTAATGCCATGCTTGATGGCGCCGGCCTGCCCGGAGATTCCCCCACCATGGGTAAGGATATAAAAATCAAACTGACCCCTGGTCCTGGTCAGGGCGAGGGGCTGGTTGATAATGGCCTTGAGCGTTTCCCGGGGAAGGTAGTCATCTAGGTCCCGCTTGTTTATCTGAAACTTTCCCTCGCCCGGCGACATCCAAACGCGGGCCACCGAGGTTTTGCGCTTGCCAGTAGCATAGTAACGGTCCTGGGCCGTCATAGACTCGTTCTCCTAAATCTCCAGAGACTCAGGCTGTTGGGCCTGATGCGGGTGATCCGGCCCGGCGTAAACCTTTAGTTTCTTGAACTGACGCCGGCCCAGACTGTTCTTAGGCAGCATGCCCTTGATCGCATGCCGCAGGAGTTCCTCTGGTTTTTTTTCCAACTGTTTACGGGCCGATATTTGCTTCAGGCCGCCTATATAGCCGGAGTAACGGTAATACATTTTCTGGTCCAGCTTACCCCCGGTCAGACGAACCTTTTCTGCATTGACAACGATAACGAAGTCACCGGTGTCCGCATGGGGAGTAAAGACAGGTTTGTGTTTACCTCGAAGGCGTTTGGCAATTTCGGCGGCCAGGCGGCCAAGGACTTTGCCATCAGCATCAACCACGTACCATTTCTTTTCTGTTTCCGTTTCCTTAGCCACAAAAGTACGGCTCATGACAGGGGTTCATCCCTTCCAAGACAAAATCAAAAAAGTATATATATCCTTTTCCGGATGTTTTGTCAAAATTTTTTTATCAGGTGTGTTAGCAATATTAAAATGTCCCCTTTATGGGAGACAGGATAATCATGAGTCAGAAGGAGCTTCAGCCGTCTTACTCTGTTTCAGTCTTGTAGTCACTTAAAATTTTTTGTACCTTATTCATGTCGGTGAAGCATTTAACATGGGAAGAAGACGCCAGGAAAGAGGAACCTGAAAGCAGGCGCCTTTGAAACATAAAAAGGACACGGTCAAACCACGAGGAGGCCAGTATGAGAGGCTTTATCAACCCCCGCTATCCCATGAGCAATCGAAACATGAAGTGCGATCAGACCTGGGGAGGGGCCAGCCCGCGCCTCCGGCCGGGGGCCTGGTACCCCTATGCCCTGCTGCCGCGGGTGCTTCCGGAACGATCAGGTTACGTGGGGACCAGCAGGGTGGATGACAGCATCGTAAAAATAGACCGGGTGGAGGCGGCCCGGGCCACAGGCTCTCCCCTTGGCTTTCTGCTTGACCCGCCTGAGTACCGGTGTTTAGCAGGGGACTGGCGAAAAAGGGTGGCCGAGATACTTGAGGCCATGACTTCCGATGACCCGCATCCCCTGCACCGGGGCATGAAAAACATCGCGCCCGGAGACGGCTTTAAAAGACATATGGCCGCCGCCGGTGACGGCGAGGTCAGTCAAAAAAAAATCGAGATGGACCCAATCGTTTTTTCGAGGGCGGTCAAGCAGTTTGCCTATGATTTGGGCGCGGAGGCGGTGGGGATTACCAGGCTGAACCGAAACTGGGTTTACCAGGAGGACGGGAAAGACCCGCTTCCAGGGGAGTATACCCATGTGATCGTCTTCGGACTCCGGCATCCTCACTGGCGCATCAGCCATTCCCCTTCTTACACCTCGGACCTGGGAAGCTGGGTGGCGTATCACCGCGCTTCCTTTATCGCGGTCGAGATGGCCGACTGGATCAGGGGACTGGGTTATCCGGCCAGAGCGAATTCCATGCTTACGGGTTACGACGTCATGCTGCCGCCGCATGAGATTGAGGCTGGTCTGGGGGAACAATGCCGCATTGGCGTGACCCTTCACCCGGTCCTCGGGCCGGCCTTTAAGTCAGGGGCGGTGGTCACCGCCCTGCCGCTTCAGACGGACAGGCCGATTGAATTCAATCTGGAGTCTTTTTGTGAGAAGTGCCAGAAGTGCGCCCGGGAATGTCCGCCTCATGCCATCGCGGAAGGTCGAAGGGAAAAGATCAATACCCGGGGTGCGGTCAAATGGCAGCCGGATACATTAAAATGTATCTCTTACTGGCATTTAAGCAACCGCTATCATTTCCCCGGGGCGCACGATGCCTGCGCCCGGTGCATCTATGTCTGTCCCTGGACCAAGCACAACTCGGAGAAATGGAATCACAGGCTGGTGGTGGCCGCGTTCACTCTTTTCCCCTGGCTGCAAAAATTCGCCATCAGGATGGATGACGCGGCCGGTTATGGCAAAAAGGCCGCGCCTGACCCGTCCTGGGAAAGGTGGTTTTAGCAGCGATCAGGTGATCGTATTAGCGCTGTCAACCTTTTTAGGACAGCCTGAGAGGCATGCTTTTTTTATGAATTTGTATGCCGATGAAATAGAAGCCCACGGTGAAGGCCAGCAAAACGGACAGACCAAATGGAACCGGAAAATATCCATCCCCCAGAAGCGCATGCCGCGCCAGATCGCAGGAGTAGGTCAGCGGGGAGAAGGCCGAGATCGCCTTGCCCCAGGATGGCAGGCGTTCAATAGGAATGAAGACCCCGCTGATGAACAGGAGAGGCAGCCTGACCAGATTTGAGACCAGCATGATGTTGGAAGGGTTATCCGTGGGCAAGGTGGAGAGCAGGCTGCCCAGGGCCGCGAAGCAAAAAGCAGAAATAATAATATCGGCCGCCAGGATGAGCGGGCTGATTATGCTCGCGCCCAGGATGAGGACGCCGATAAACAGCGCCACCAGGGTAATAAACAGCCCGTATAAAAACCCGGCCAAGATGTCTCCCGAGATAATGGCTGCGATGGAGGCCGGGGTTGAGATCAAGCGTTCCAGTGTCATGCGGGCGGTTTCCCAGGGGGCGATACCAGGGGTGGAGGACGAGGCGGTGAAAATGAGGGTCATACCGATGAGACCGGGCAGAAGGATGTCCGCGGAAATATTTCTTCCGATGATAAACGCACTGAAGATGAAGATAGGGAAAACGATACCGAAAATCAGAACAGGCGGTTTGAGGTAATAGATTCGCGCGTCTTTGGCGGCAATGGCCAAGGCAGAATTTAGCTGCCACCTTATCCGGGTCCCAAAACCAACAGCCTGCATGCCCCCCCTCCTTTAGCTATCCGTAAGATAGACGAAAACGTCCTCCAGGCTCGGCCCCCGGGTGTTCAAAGCCAGGACCTTGAGCTGATTCATCTCCGCGTATTTGGCGAGCTGACAGGCTACATCGCCCGGTCTGTTCGTATAAAGCCTGATCTTATCCCCTTCTTTTCTAACCTCGCTGATGTCACCCAGGGCCTTTAGAGGCTTAAGATCGTCTATGACGTTGTTAAAAGCGATCTCCACGGACTGGGCGCTGTCTATGGCGTTTCTGAGGTTGGAGGGCCGATCAATGGCAACGATTTCACCGTTATTGATGATGGCCACCCGCTCGCACATAAGGTTGGCCTCCTCAATGTTGTGTGTCGTTAAAAAGACAGTGGCGCCGTTTTGGTTCAATTCCATGATAAGGTTTCTAATGAGCCGCGTGCTCTGGACGTCAAGGCCGGCCGTGGGTTCGTCCAGAAAGAGAAGCTGCGGCTCGTTCATCAGGGCCGCGGCCAGGGTGAGCCGTTGTTTCATGCCCTTGGAAAAGACCTTTGTCTTGAGGTCTTTTTTATCCAGCAGTCCGAAGAGGTCGAGCAGCTCACGGGCTTTTTGCTTTCTCTTCCTTTTTTTCACCTGATAGAGCCGCCCCATGAGCATCAGGTTTTCCCAGGCCGACAGGTCAATATAGGTGTTTGACATCTCCGGGACGACACCCATTATCATTTTGGCCGCGGTGGGATGCTTTGACAAATTGTAGCCCATGATTTCAATCGTGCCGCCGCTTGGTCGTAAAATACCGGTCAGCATCCTCTGCGTGGTTGTCTTCCCGGCGCCGTTCGGCCCGAGGAACCCGAAGATTTCACCCTCTTTGACTTCAAAGCTGATGCTGTTTACGGCCACAAAATTACCAAAGGATTTGCTTAAAGAGGAGACCTTGATCGCAGCTTCCATAAGAACACCTAAACCTGTTTATTGCTCGGATCTGGACACACCTCAGGCTTGATATCCAGAATGGGCGTTTTATCCAGCATGTCCAGCCCCTTGACGTGGATGACATTACCGTTAGTTTTAAGAACTTCCAGAAGCGACAGCCCGATAGGGTTGGGCCGGAACGGCGAATGGGTGCTGAAAACTCCCATCTCCCTGTCACGGATCGGGGGCCTGATCCTCATGAACCGTGAAGTGAACTTGGGGCTTTGATGGAAATGGAAAATAACATAGATGCGCTGACCGGCCTCGATTTCTCTGAGTCCGTCCAGAAAGGCTTCATCAATGACTAATTTCCCCTCCACATCCGATACGTTGTAGTTACGGGGCATATTTTTTGCGTCAGTGGATACGAAACCGATCGGTTCCATTTCGATGCCCATGTCTCTTCCTTTTTTTCCACCCTGCTTTCCAGGCTTAACTTGCTGGAATGAAAGGGATTTTTATGAATGGCAAGTATTAGCGCCTGATTTAGGACTTAAGGTTCTTTCGGCGTTTCTTCCTTCAGACAGGGATGGTCTTTTACATCTATGTCTCCATGACACTCCCTGATCTGCTCCGGAGTACAATCTTCCGGCTTTCCTTCCAGCTTATCCGGATGTTCACAGTTACCCTGGCACATCTGTCCGTTCCTCCTTTTTCTCAAGTTTGTTTTCTATGGAAACCACCTTGAATTCCTGGCATTCAGAGCAAGGCGCCTCCTTTGAAGAAGCGATAAAGCAGCAGCCTTGAGCAGATGGCTCCTGCTCGGACATCTTCATGATATCATTAGCGATTTGATGCAGGACGGCCCTATCAACAGCATAATGGGTCCAGTATCCCCGTTTTTCTCCCTTAACCAGGCCCGCCTTCCTCAACACCTGTAAGTGCTGTGAAACCGCGGCCTTGGAAATTCCGAGTTGGCCGGCCAGAGCGCCCACGCACAGATCGTGGGTCAGGAGCAGATTGAGCATCTTGAATCGGGTCCCATCTGCCAATCCCTTTATTATTTTTACAAAATCGTTCACGTCAGTCCTGTTGTTTAAGCCTTGGCTAAAACAAATTATAAATGCCTTAATTAATTTTGTCAATACTTAAATGAAAAAATTTTTCAGGTTTTGAAACATTGGTAACATCAATAATCCCCCAGGGCTTAGATGGCTCCTTTTCTCAAACAGGTTTTATTTCGTTGAATCTCCTGCTAAAATACGGCTCAAGGATACTGAACTGCCCATGGAAGAGATTGACTACCTGTGCATCGGACATGTCTCGCAGGACCTTTCTCCTGACGGCCCTTCGGCTGGAGGCACCGCGACCTACAGCTCGCTCACGGCCCAGACCCTGGGGCAGCGGGCGGCTATCGTAACCAGCGCCGGGCCGGATTTTGATCCGGGTCAATTCCTTCCCGGCATCAAAACTGTATCGCTCCCAACAGCCCATACCACCGTCTTTGAGAATATTTACACCCCGGCCGGCCGCTGCCAGTATATTCACAGTGTCGCCGCGCCTCTGGGACCAGAGGCCGTGCCGCCTGACTGGCGGTCGCCCGGGATTGTCCACCTCGGGCCGATTGCCAATGAGGTTGACCCGGCGTTGATTTACCTCTTTGACAGCGCCGTGGTCGGGCTCACGCCCCAGGGCTGGCATCGAGGCTGGGACGCTCAAGGGAGGGTGAGGTTCATTCCGTGGCCGGCCGCCTTTGATATTCTTCCCCTGGCCACGGCCGTGGTTGTCAGCCAGGAAGATATCAGGGGTCAAGAAACATGGGATATCTACCGGCGGCGATGCCGCCTGCTCGTCATCACGCAGGGGGCGGCCGGTTGTATCGTCTGCCATAAAAGCAGGGTGCGTCATTTCCCTGCGCCCAAGGCGCCTGAGATTGACCCGACCGGTGTGGGGGACATCTTTGCCGCCGCATTTTTCGTCCGTCTTCATGAAACTGATGGCGACCCGTGGGAAGCGGCCCGTTTTGCGACGCAGGTCGCCGCGCCGAGCGTGGCCCGGCCGGGCCTGGCAGGCGTCCCGGGCCCGGAGTCGGAATGATCTTGACAGCAGATGGCAATGGCACTAATTTTCCCTTTAATCGTTGCTTGAACCGGATTTTTTATGTTATTCATGTTCGTGTTCCTTGGAGGCAGGGCGGTCAGGGGCGATCCGCCTCCCGTAGCTGACGACCTGAAGAAGCTGCTGTATGGTTTTAGGATTTGATTCATTGAAAGGTGAAAGGATTGGGAGATGAAGATTTTAAGAGTCAACATGAGTGATTTGAAGACGGTTTTGGAAGAACTGCCCGAAGAGTGGAAGATACTCGGCGGTCGAGGCTTATCGGCCAAAATATTAAAGGCAGAGATGCCGCCTGAGGCGGACCCGCTGGGGGAGCAGGCCAGGCTCATCATCGCCGGCGGGCCTCTGGCCGGGACCCTGGCCCCGTCCTGCGGCCGTGTTTCCGTGGGGGCCAAGAGTCCTCTGACCCTGGGAATCAAGGAGTCCAACTCCGGGGGGCCGGCCGCCCAGAAGCTGGACAGGCTGGGGATCAGAGCCATCATTGTCGAGGGCGCGCCCAAGGAGGACGAGTTTTTTCTTCTTCACATCACCAAGGACGGCGTTACTCTTGAGAGCGCGGGTCAGTATAAGGGGCTCAAGAATTACGCCTTGGTCGGGGAGCTTTATCAGGCGTATGATAAAGGGTCGGCCATCATCTCAATCGGCATTGCCGGGGAAAGGAGATGGAAGGGGTCCAGCGTGGCCTTCACCGACATGGACGGCCACCCTTCCAGGCATGCCGGACGCGGCGGCCTGGGCGCGGTCATGGGCGTCAAGGGACTCAAGGCCATCGTAATTGACGACCACGGCTCTTCTCCCATCGAGCTGGCTGACAGGGAAGCCTTCCGGGAAGCAATAAAGGGTTGGCCTGAGGTGATCAAGGCTGACGCGAGGGTGCAGATCATGAGTCGGTATGGCACGACCGACGCTATCGCCGCCATGAGGTCCATCGGAACCGCACCCTCTAAGAATTACAGCAGCGAGCAGACCGAGGATTACGAAAATCTGGCCGGGTCAACCTGGGAGAAAACCAACCAGGACAGAGGCGGCCGCATCACCGGCTGTATGCCCGGCTGCATCGTCAGGTGCTCTGTGGTCTACCACGACAGCGATAGCAAACACCTGACCACCGCCCTGGAATATGAGACCATCGCCCTCCTGGGCACCAACCTAGGTATAAACGATCCCGATGTCGTGGCCGCGTTTGACCGAATGTGTGACGACATGGGCCTGGATACAATCGAGCTGGGCAGCGCCATGGGCGTGGCCGCCAGCGCCGGAAAGATGGAAATGGGTGACGCCGAGTCTGCCTTGGCCCTGTTTAACGAGGTTGAAAAAGGCACCGCCTTGGGGGCAATCCTGGGTAATGGCGTCGTTTCCACGGCCAAGGCCCTGGGGGTGACCAGAATCCCGGCCTTTAAAGGACAGGCCATTCCGGCTCATGACCCCAGGGTTACCAAGGCCACCGGCGTGACCTACCACACCAGTCCCATGGGCGCGGACCATACGGCCGGTGTGTCTTATGAGAACTTTAAATCAAAGGAGGGCCAGGTCGAAAGGTCCCTCAAGGTCCAGATCCGCAACGCCACCATGGATTCCCTGGGCTACTGCCTCCTGGCCGTGCCTGAAGACCACAAGGCGCTCCTGATTTTTCTCACAGACCTGGTCAAGGCGCGCTACGGACTCAGCCTAAAGGTCGGCGATTTGATTGACATTGGCAGAGAGACGCTCAGGACCGAGCTTGAATTTAACCAGGGAACCGAGTTTCATACGGCCCACGGCCCGGACCCCGAATTTGTACGGACCGAACCTCTGGCCCCGATTGGAAACGTGTTTGACGTTGACCCCGATGAAATCGCAGCCATCTGGGACAGGCTGGACACCATCCAGCTCTTTTAGACAGACAGAGGCATCCTGTTCGGGCGGGGAGCTTCCCCGCCCGGCAGGTGGGAAAAAATCGAAGGCCCTGACCGTATAACCCGAGTCGCCTCATCATCAACAGCCAACCATAACCGGATCTGATGAAAAAAATACTCTTTCCCCTTTTACTCGCCGTTTCTCTCGTCCTTTTTGTCGTTCTGGCTAATGTATATTTTCAGTACGCCAAATACAGGCCCATAAAGGCTCTGCCTTCGCCGATCCCGGCTCTTGACGCTTCAAAGACGGAGGTCATGTCGTGGCAGCCTTTTACCAACGCCATCGGCATGAAATTCGTCTATATGCCGCTGGGCAGATTCATCATGGGCAGCCCGCCGACTGAAATCGGGCGGTCAGATGGGGAGTACCAGCATGAGGTCATCCTCATCAAAGGATTCTTTATACAGACGACCGAGGTGACTCAAAAGCAGTGGAACACCTTGATGGCAAAAAACCCCTCCAGGTTCACGGGAGACGACCGGCCCGTGGAACAGGTCGCCTGGCTCGATTGCCAGGCCTTTATCAAGGCCCTCAATCGTATCGAGGGTCATGACAGGTACCGCCTGCCCACCGAGGCGGAGTGGGAGTATGCCTGCCGCGCCGGCACCACCACGGCCTTTGCTTTCGGTGATTTGACCACCACAGGCAGAGGGTATGATCTGAACCTTGATCGGATAGGATGGTACGCGGGAAACTCGAGCGCCTCGACACACCCGGTCGCCCAGAAGGAGCCTAACGCCTGGGGGTTGTATGACATGCATGGCAATGTCTGGGAATGGTGCCAGGACAGGTATGAGAGATGGTACGGGAAATTTACCACCGGCGCGGTCACTGATCCCGCGGGCGGGCGGTGGGGCCGGAGGAGGGTCTTTCGCGGGGGAAGCTGGTTTGCGCCTGCCGAGTATTGCCGCTCGGCCGACCGCCTTCGGGCTCCGCCGGATTTCAAGAGCTCCGGTCTGGGATTTCGCGTGGTCAGGTCGGAGTAGTTATGCTTTGAACACGGATTTTTACAGCTTGCATTTAGGACCGATGTCTCCAGGCTTTAAACCATATCGGTACTTGAGGTGAAGATGTTTTTCAAATTGTTATCGTTATCAATAAGGTTTGATCACTGCACTCATCTTCTTTACCGTTTTCATTGGGGGTGATGTTATGCCAGGAACCACGCTGCTGGCACCCGGCCAGAAGGTGACGTTAAGAACCAACTGCGCCGGGTCACCAACCGGGCTCGTGTGCGCGTAGTGGTGAGAAGCTAGCCGTCCGGCCATAATTGACACCGGGAAATCATTTCACTAAACTCTTCCTCGGTGAAACGGAGGAACAGATGAATCCGACCCTGGTAGTTCTGGCGGCCGGAATTGGCAGCCGGTATAAAGGCCTGAAGCAAATTGACCCTCTGGGTCCGTGCGGCGAGACGATCATTGATTATTCTGTATTTGATGCGGTCCGGTCCGGGTTTAACAAGACGGTTTTTGTCATCCGGCGTGACATCGAGGAGTCCTTTAAGGAAGCGATAAGCAAAAAATTCGAGAACAGGGTTCAGGTGGAATATGCGTATCAGGAACTGGACATGCTTCCGGAAGGGTATCAAGCGTCTCCGGGCCGCAGCAAGCCCTGGGGCACGGCTCACGCCGTCCTGGTGACGGAAGACCTGATCAGCACACCCTTTGCGGTGATCAATGCCGACGATTTTTACGGACTTAAAGGCTTTCAATTATTAGGCGAGTACCTGGAAGCAGTCCAGGACAACGCCTCGACCGACTATGCCATGGTGGGCTATGTGTTGAGAAACACGCTTTCGGAATTCGGCACGGTTTCCAGAGGGGTTTGCCAGTGCGACCATCAGGGTTTTATGCAGGGTATCACCGAAATCATCAGTATTGAAAAAGACGGTCATGGGGCCAGGTATGTTGACCCTGAAGGGAAAAAACGGCTGCTCTCAGGCGATGAGGTGGTCTCCATGAATATGTGGGGATTCACACCCTCCCTGTTTGGCCATCTGCGCGGGCAGTTTTCGCGGTTCCTGGAGGAATGGGGCGGCAATGAAAAGGCCGAGTTCCTGCTACCTGACACCGTCCACGCTCTGGTCAAGGAAGGCCAGGCCAGAGTCAAGGTCCTGCACACCCAGAAGCGGCCGCTTGGGGCTGCATCCGGTGAAAGCGAGACAGAAGCGCTTGAGGCCCAGAAACAATGGTTTGGCCTGACCCATCAAAAGGATAGATCGGCGGCAGTGAAGAAGATACAAGCCCTGATCAGGCTGGGGGTGTACCCGGAAAAACTCTGGAGCTAGGCTTGCCTCTTGATTGAGCCATTTTTGACGAGGGCCGGGCTGATGATCCAGGGCCATTGTCAACAGGTCGTTCACAGCCGGTTTTCCCCCGGCTGAGGGCGTCCTTGCCATGAGGGCCGAACCCTGGAATGAGCCATGGGTAATGGCGTTCTGACCGGGGATGTGTTATAGATAAAATTTAAGGCCTGACAGCCCGCGGCCGTATCAAGGGCTTTTAAATAAACCGACAATAACTATTTCCAAATCGAGGAGACAACGATGAAGGGTCATGGGCGACTGCAGGGAAAGGTGGCCATCATTACCGGCGCTGCCAGCGGGATTGGCAGGGCGGCCGCGTTCCTCTTTGCCAGGGAAGGAGCCAGGCTGGCCCTGGCTGATATAAACGAGGAAGCATTAAAGGAGATCGTGTCTCAAATCGTAGATGAGGGCGGTGAAGCCGTCATGAGGAAGACCGACATCTCGCAGGAGGAGGAGGTCAAGGCCCTCATCAACCTGACCCTTAAGACATACTCCCAGGTGGATATCCTGTGCAACAACGCCGGGACTATAGGCGGTGCTCCCAGTCTTGAAGAGGAAGACGGCGACGACTGGCACAGGGTTTTCGGGGTCAACGTCATGGGGGCGGTTTTTGGCACCAAGCACATCGCCAAACACATGCAGGCCAGGAAATGCGGCGCCATTGTCAATACGGCTTCTGTGGCCGGGATCCGCGCCGGCGCGGGCACCAATGCCTACTCGGCCAGCAAGGCCGCGCTCATCAACTTCAGCCAGACGGCCGCCTGTGACCTGGGCGGGTTCAATGTGCGGGTCAATGCCGTCTGTCCGGGCCTGATTGAGACGGGCATGACCAAGGTTGTTTTTGATTATGCCCGGGAGACAGGCAAGGAATCAAAACTGGGCTACCGCTGCGAACTCAAACGATACGGCCGACCCGAAGAGGTCGCGGCAGCCATCCTCTTTTTGGCCAGCGATGAAGCCAGCTACATCACCGGCCAGGCCCTGGCCGTGGATGGAGGCAACACCGCCTCCCTGAACCTGCCCGGCATGAAGTATTGATCCATGAGAGGGGGGGGACGTTCTTTACTTTAAAGTAACCGGCATGTCTTGACAGGCATCAGGACCTGTGTTTTAATTTCATTGTGGGTAGCCCTTGAGGGCTTTAATAGGGAAGACGGTGCGAATCCGTCGTGGACCCGCCGCTGTAACCGGGGACGAAGGCCGCAGAGCGCCACTGTTCTTTTAAGGATGGGAAGGCGCGGTCGGTAGGATGATCCGGAAACCAGAAGACCTGCCCATAAAGGCGTGGCGAGCCTCGACTCTCGCGGACCGGGGTGAAGAGGTTCTTAATTAATCGAGGATGAAAAACGGCATCCCCGGGCTGATTTTAAATGGCCCGGGGTTTTTGTTTTCTGGCATTCAGTGAGGGGGTGATTGAGAAATAATTACAGGAAAAAAGTCAGGTCCAGGTAGTTTGAGGGTACTCCGAATCAAGGGAAGGAAGTGAAAGGCTTCCGCCGCCCCGCGACTGTGATCGGGACGAAAGCCGCAGCATGCCACTGTCTTTGAGGACGGGAAGGCGCGGCCGGTAGGATGAACGAGAGCCAGGAAACCTTTTTCGGAAGTATTAAGTTATCTAATTTCCCCGAGGGGGGAGAAGGGAATGTTAAGATGAAAAAGATCATCGCCACCCTGTTAGTGGCCTCATTGTTGGCCTTGCCTCGCGTCGCAGGCGCTAAAGAAGTTGAAACAAGCCAGACCGAAACGACTGACACGTTTGTCATCACCGCCATCCGTATCGAAATCCCGACTAAAGAAGTCGCCAGCTCCCTGACTGTAATCAGCTCTCAAGACATTGAGAACCAGCAAAAGGCGACCGTGCTCGAGGTGTTGCGCGGCCTTCCAGGCCTGGACGTCGTTCAGGCCGGCGGGCCGGGAGGGCAGACCGCCATATTCCTCCGGGGCGCAAAATCGGAACACACCCTGGTCTTGATAGATGGCATGGAGATGAACAACCCCATCACCCCTGGCCGGTCTTTTGATTTCGCCCATCTGACCGCCGACAATATTGAGCGCATCGAGATCATCCGCGGACCGCAAAGCACCTTGTACGGCTCCGACGCCATTGGCGGTGTTATAAATATCATCACTAAAAAAGGTAAAGGGAAGCCCAGGCTTTCCTTTTCCGCTGAAGCAGGCACGTATAACACCTTTGAAGAAAAGCTGGGGTTCAGCTTTGGCAATAAATTAGCAAACTGCTCCCTGTCCGTTTCCAGACTGGATACCGATGGCATCTCCGCTGCCAGTAAAGACCTGGCCGGGAACGATGAGAAGGACGGCTATCAAAACACCTCGATCTCCGCCAGGCTGGGATTAACACCCGCCGAGAGCTTCGAGTTTGATCTCTTTTTAAGAACTTTCGATGCCAGAGCCGATCTTGATAATTTTGGCGGCGCTTCCGGAGATGATCCCAACTACATCGAGAAAGTCAAGCAGCTGTTTGTAAAGGCCCAGGCCCGGGTTACATTATTTAATGACCTCTGGGAGCAGCGCATGGGTTTTTCCTTGAGCCGTCACGAGACCAGAGACGACAATCCCATTGATGCCGATCATCCGGCTGACCTGGTGCAGAGCACTTACATTGGAGACATCGTGAAGTGGGACTGGCAGCACAATATATATCTTCATGACACCAATACCTTCACCTTCGGCGTGGAACTGGAGGAGGAAAAAGGGAAATTCGAGTTTTATTCGGAAAGCATCTTCGGACCGTTCACGACCGTGTTTAACACTAGAAAGGCCCAGACCAACGGCTTTTATCTCCAGGATCATATTAAGCTCTGGAACCGGTGGATCACCACGCTGGGAGTTCGTCAGGATAAACACAGTACCTTCGGATCAAAAACGACCTTTCGCCTGGCTTCCGCCTGTCTTTTCCCAGAGGCGGGCACAAAGCTTAAAGCCACTTATGGCACCGGGTTCAAGGCCCCTACGCTTTATCAGCTTTTTTCTCAATTCGGAAATGAAAATCTAGCCGCTGAAAAGAGCGTCGGATGGGACGTCGGGTTCGAGCAATCATTTTTTAAAAATACAATTAATTTTGGAATCACCTACTTCCAGAACGTTATTAAAAATCTTATCGAGTTTGACGGCGCTTCGTTTTCTTATAAAAACATCTCTGAAGCCGAGACCAAGGGGCTCGAAGTCAACGCCTCCGTCCGGCCGACGAAAAGTCTGACCATTACCGCCAACTATACAAACACCGACGCCAGGGATAAAACCAATAATGAGGCGCTCATCAGAAGGCCGAAAAACAAATATTCCCTCGGTGTAAACTACAACTTCCTGAGAAAGGGAAATGTCAACCTCGGTGTCGTTCACGTGGGCGACCGGCCGGATAAATTTTTCGATCCTGTAACTTATGTCACGACCGATGTCACCCTGGATGCATACACGCTGCTCAACCTGGCGATGTCCTATAACATCTGTAAGCATTTTCAGGTCTTTGGCCGTGTGGAAAACCTTTTGAGTGAAAAATACGAAGAGGTGAAGGGGTATGGTTCCCCGGGAACCACTATCATGGTGGGCGTGAAAGCCTTACTTGGAGGCACGAGGTGACCCTCCCGACCTCCCTCTTCAAGGACTAACTTATGATCTACAACCTGTTCGCAAGGGGCGGGCCTCTCATGTGGCCCCTCCTCCTCTGTTCCTTGATCTCTCTGACCATCACTATTGAGAGAGTAATTTTCTGGTGGAAAGGGAGAAATCATCGGGATGAGAACCTGGTTAAAACCCTCTTTCGCCAGACCGAACAGGGGGAGTTTGAGGCCGCCCTTTCTAGCGGCCAGGAAACGCTTGACCTGACGGCCCTGGTTCTTCTGGCCGGGCTTGCCCAGCGGCAGTTCGGGCTCAGGCAAAACATGGAAGTCGAGGCAGAGGATCAAATCAGAGTCATGAAACGAGGTTTGAGCACCCTGGACACCATTATCACCATGGCCCCTTTACTGGGAATCCTGGGCACAGTGCTGGGGATTATCGAATCCTTTGAATTTTTAAGTCTCAGTGGCGTTCAAGACCCGAAGGCCGTCATGGGCGGGATTGCCCAGGCCTTGATTACAACCGCGGCCGGACTGACCGTGGCGCTTCTGACCTTGATCCCTTACAACTACTTCATGGCCAGGACAGAGAAAGCGATCAAAGATTTCGAAAAACTTGGCACCAGATTCGAGATGGCTTTTCAGAAGGGGCTTCAGAAAAATGCGGCTTAGCAACGGACACGAAAATAAAAAAGCCCGCATCGAAATGCTTCCGCTCATTGACATCGTTTTTCTGCTCCTGGTCTTCTTCATCTTTGCCATGCTTTCCATGACCGTCCACCGTGGACTTCGGGTGGAGCTGCCAGAGGCTTCGACAGCGCAAATGGACGAACGGAGGCATGTGGACATCACCATCACCAAGGACAACGAGGTGCTGGTGGGGGAGGTTCGCGTCTCCCTGGACGGCCTGATCAATGAGGTCCTCCGGCATGGAGGCCGGAACGCCCCCATTTTCATCAACGGAGATCGCCGGGCCGATCTGGGCCTGGCTATCCAGATTCTGGACCGCCTCAGAAGAGCTGGCAGACACGACGTGACTTTCCAGACCAGGGAAGAGACAAAATGAAACGGTCGGACTTTATCCTCCCCTTGTTTCTTTCGGCTGCTGTTCACCTGGTGGTTTTTGTGTCAGGCCCCACGTCCAATTCCGCCCGCGTTCCGCCCGAAAAAGAGGTGTCATCTATCTCCCTGAAAATCGTCTCACCTGTGGCAAAACCGACTCCAAAAACAGCTCTCTCCTTTGATGCGCTTCCTAACCTGGGGCCACAGCTTCCGCCTCTAAAAGTTCGCCAGCCGGCCCGGGAAGAGACAAACCGCAAACCAAAGGCACCCCAAAAGAAGGTCGTAAAGCAGGCTCCGCTGAAATTAGCTCAGGAGAGGCCCCTGGTCAAAAGTCCGATCACAAACCGGCATAACCCTGGAGCCGATAATTCAGCCTCTGAAAAAATACCTGTGGAAACATCGCCTGAGATCGAGGTTCAATCATCCGCGCCAGCGGCCAGAATGCCGCCCCTCGAAAAAGCTCCCCTGACTGTCTTGCGTCTTGGGACGCCGGGGAATTTTAAAAACGAATCCAAAGAAAGCGAGGCGCGTATTCTGGCGAAAATCGTGGGCCTGGTTAAACCAAAATATCCCCGTTACTGCCGGAGGCACGATCAGGAAGGAACCGTGGTGCTGGCCGTGAAGCTCGACTCCCTCGGGTGCCAGAGAAGTATCGTGGTCGTGAGTTCCAGCGGGTACTCGCGCCTCGATAAAGCGGCCATCCAGGCGCTCGAAAAGGCCAGTTTTACCCCGGCCAGGATCGGCGGCCAGGCAGTACCGACCACGAAACGCATTGCCTTTAGGTTCAGGCTCAAGGATGCCGAAAAATAAGCCTTATACAGAAATATCTGCTCAAGGCATAATCTCAAGGAATAAATGAGAAAGAAGCAGCTTAATGCGAAGGTCCAGTATCCTGACAGTGATCATCGTTCTGGTCTTAATCGGGAGTTATTTGGGGCAAAAGTATTTTCCCGAGTTCCGCGTCATTACCACCGCTCCTGACACTGACCGTGAATATAACCGCATTGTCTCGCTGGCGCCCAGTATCACGGAGATGCTTTTCGTGCTGAGTCTGGGGGACAGGGTCGTTGGTGTTACACGTTTTTGCAAGTATCCGCCTGAGGCTTTAAGTATTGCAAAGATGGGAGGGTTTTACGACCCTAACTATGAGGCCGTTATCGCCTCCAAACCGGACCTGGTCATCCTTTCGGTTGAGCATCAAAACCCCAGGAGACACCTGACCAGCCTCGGACTGAACGTACTGGTGGTCAATTACAGCACCCTTTCCGGGATACTGGATTCCTTGAGTCTCATTGGCCGGGCCTGCGGGGTTCAGGAGAAGGCAAAGGCGGAGATTGCGACCCTTAAAAAGAGGATGGACCTTATTAGTAATAAGACCGAAGGCTTGCCTCGTCTGAGCGTTCTGGTTTCCATATCCCGAAGCATGGGGTCGGATACCTTGACAGAGATCTACATCGCCGGCCGGGATGAATTTTACGATGAAATGATTACTCTTGCCGGTGGCAGGAATGCTTATGGCGGCAAGATAAAGTATCCCACGGTTTCAGGCGAAGGCATTATCAGCCTTAACCCGGAGGTGATTATTGACCTGGCGCCCGAGACCGGTGAGCAGGATTTGAAAGAGGCAGTGATTCTGAAGGAGTGGCAGCGTTTTTCAAACGTGGATGCAGTGAAAAACGGCCGCGTTCATGTGTTCCGGCAGGGTTTTATGGTTATACCCGGCCCCAGGTTTATCCTCACCCTTGAGGCGCTGGCCAGGGCCTTACATCCTGAAGTGAAATGGGACGAGGGATGAAAAAGACCGCCATTGAGATGAGGGATTACTCTTTCCGCATCGGAAGGCAGGAGATCCTGAAAGGCGTCTCTCTTACCGTTTATAAAGGGGAATACCTTTCTGTGGTCGGACCTAACGGTGCAGGCAAAACCACTCTCCTCAAGTGCTTAAACAGAATATACACCGGCGGAAAAGGAAGCGTCGCTGTCAATGATCGCCCTCTGCGTCACTACTCCCAAAGAGAACTGGCGAAAATAATGAGTTATGTGCCTCAGGCCGATGGAGGCCTCCTCCCCTTTACCGTTCGTGAGTTTGTCATGATGGGCCGGTATCCTTACCTGAGTCCTTTTTCGACTGTCAAGCCGGAAGATGAAAGAGCTGTCAGGCGCGCTCTTGAATTGACCGGGATCGAAGCGTATGCCGAACGCGTCCTCAACTCCTTAAGCGGCGGGGAACGCCAAAAGGTCTTCATCGCCGCGGCCTTGGCTCAGGAGGCCGGGATTCTCCTCCTTGATGAGCCGGTTACTTTTCTGGATCCCCGGCATCAGATTGATGTCCACCAGATCTTAAAAAGAGTCAATCAGGAATCCGACTTTACAATCATTACGGTGACCCATGACATCAACAACGCCCTTTTTTGGAGCGAGCGGATTGTGGTCTTGAAAGATGGTAAAGTCGCGTTTGACGGTCCAGCCGAAAAGATTATCGAACACAATCTCCTTGAAGATGTTTATGGTATCGCTTTCCATCTGGTGAAAAATCCTGGCTCGGACAAGCCGATCGTCATGCCGGAGGTGTCGGAGTGAAGAAGCGCCAAAGGCGCAAGAAGCTGTTTCTGCTTGTCTTTTTATTATTTGCCATTGTAGTTCTGGCTGTTGCGCCGTTTATCGGTATGACGCATGTTTCCCTTGGAGTCATTTTCAATCCAGGCTCTTCCAGCTTGGAGTCGGGAATCTTCTGGGGGATCAGGGTCCCGCGCATCTTGGTTTCTTTTCTGGCCGGCGCCGCCCTGGCTGTGAGCGGCATGGCCTTCCAGGCCATGTTTCGCAATCCTCTGGCCACCCCCTTTACTCTGGGTGTATCCAGCGGGGCCTCTTTGGGCGCGGCCATTTATGTTCACTCCGGGGTCGCCTTTGCTATTCTGGGTATCTCCGGGGTTTCCTGTTCCGCCTTTTTGGGTTCGATCCTGGCTATCCTTCTAGTCTACGGACTCACACAATTCAGGAAGGGTTTTTCAACCGCCACCATGCTCCTGGCCGGTGTGGCCGTCAATTTTTTCTGCTCCAGCGTCATGCTTTTTATTCAGTACATGAGCGACCTTATCCACTCATTCCGGATTCTCAGGTGGCTCATGGGCGGGCTGGAAGTCGCGGCGTTTGATTCCGTCTTTAACATGCTTCCCTTTGTCGTGATCGGTAGCGTTATCGTTCTTTTCCTGACTCAGGAATTGAACTTGATGACTGTAGGAGAGGATATCGCTGTCAGTCGCGGCGTTGATGTCAAGAAAATAAAGCCGATTCTGTTTATCGCCACCTCCCTCATGATCGGCGGTGTGGTGGCGGTGTGCGGTCCCATTGCCTTTATAGGAATGATGGTCCCGCACATCTGTCGCTTGATCATGGGGCCGGAGCATGTCTATTTGATGCCAGCCACCTTTCTGTTTGGCGGGGCCTTTCTAACCATATGCGATACCGTTTCGCGCACTCTGATCGCCCCGGCTGAAATCCCGGTTGGGGTTATTACCTCCCTTCTCGGCGCGCCGTTTTTTATGTGGCTGCTCCTGGGCCGGGCCTCCAGGGCGAGCATCTGGTAAAGTAGTCAAGGCGGTCAGGAAGGGCTCCGCTTCAGCAAGGTCGTCAGCTATGGAAACGCCAGCGATCTGCAATGTCATGACTTTCTGAACTACCTTGCTCAGGATGAAAAGACTGAGATCATTGGCTCGTACATAGAGGGCCTGAAAGACGGAAGGGAGTTTTTTGATTTCGCCAGAGATATAACCCGGAGAAAGCCTTTTGTGGTCTGGAAAGGCGGCCAGACAGAGGGCGGGGCCCTGCGCGAGGAAGCGCAGGAAAAATTTCGCGATGCTGATGTAGCCACCTTTCCAACCTTCTCCCTGGCTGCCCGCGTGCTTTTTAACCTGAACCAGTATTATGATTATCTGAGCACCCACGGCTACTGAAATCCTTGCCGCTCCGCTCCTAAGGGTTCGCCCTGATTGTTCAGATGAACCCGCCGGGCGAACGTCAAACATCCAGATAGAATAGCCCATGATTTAAAGTATTTAGGTATATTGGCCGATAAGAGTTTAGAAGACAAGAAAGGTTATCATGTAAAGATATGTCTCTCTTTTCCGATACCGCAGTGATGAACGACTCCGTCATGCCTCTGGTTGGCGAGATCACGCCCAATCCCCGGCCCAAAGACCGCAACCGGCCAGGGGATTGGACTCGCCAGAAAAAAGAGGAAAAGGAAAAGAGTCAGGCTGAGAAAGAGACCGGCGATCTTCCCCGGAAACAATCGGGCGAGGATATTGATCGTTACGTTTAATGCTTCAGGACAATCCTACGAGCGGTATAGTACTTAGCCTTGTAATAACCCCGATCCAGCCTTTGCACCTCGACCGTTCTGCCCGTCTTGGGCGCATGAACGAACCGCCCCTGCCCTAAAAAGATACCGCTATGCAGCGAGCCCTTCCAGTCGGTTTTGAAGAAGACCAGGTCTCCAGGGCTCAGGTCCCTGCGTGAAACCCAGCGCCCAGCCTTGATCATGTCCTTTGTTTTGCGAGGCAGCCTGTAGCCGAACTGCCCGTAAACATAATAAATCAGGCCGCTGCAGTCAAAGCCGTTAGGGGACTGACCGCCGTAGCGATAAGGTGTTCCCACATACTGCAGTGCCCTTTGGGCGATTTTTTGGCCTAAACGAGTATCCGGTCTGGCCGGTGTTGCGCGCGGCAAAGAGACGCAGGCGGTGATCAGACAGGCGGTCAGGCCAAAACTTAAAGCCAAAATCACGTATCTGGAAATGCCTTTTTGTGTGAAACCAGAGGTCAAAGGCATGAATACCTTTCAGCAAAGGTTGACCGGACGATTCAAGTTCTATTTTATACCATAAATCAAAGGAGTTAGCAAGGGTGCTTCGGATTTGCCTAGGAAAGGGAACATAATTTCGGCTGCCTGAATGTGGTGGCCTACTTTGCGGATGATTCCGCCATTGTCAGGTTAGTGAACCGCGCCAGCAGGACTTAAGGGATATAGGTGGCGCAGGAGGTTTCTGATTCCCAGGCCGAGACCCTGGCGAGTTTGACCGGTCCGTGGTTGATTTTAGGAGCCAGGCCTTGATAGATGAAACGGGCGATGTTTTCGGAGGAGGGGTTGTTGATCTGGAAAAATTTGAGGTCATTCAGGTACTTATGGTCCAGCTCAGCCAGGACCTCGGTCGTATGCTTTTTAATCTCGCCAAAATCCATGACCAGTTCCGCTTGATCCAGTTTGGAGGCAGTAACGTAGATCTCGACCTTCCAGTTATGGCCATGCAGGGACTCACACTTCCCATGAAAGTTCCTCAGGCTATGCGCTGCCGAAAACTGGCTGATAACCTTCAGTTCATACATCTCTTTCCGCGGTTTCAAGTTTTTTGAGGCGGTTGTTCATCTTGGCAAGAATTCTTTTAAGGTCGCTTTCGAGACCGGCTAGGTCCTGGTGATGGCGCTTCAGGACTTTTTCCAGATCCGCCTGCCAATATTCGACACACTCACGCTCTTTTTCGGCCAGTTCTTGCCTGACCTTGGCCTGCATCTGTCTGATGAATTTCTGATCCACGCTTGAAGACACGATTGGGCCTTTTAGGTGACTTTGCTTCTTTGAACCGGTTTATTCTTTAAAATTGTGTGGTCGGCCGCACTCGGTACAGACGCCATGTTCGTTGATAATGCCGATGCAGTTTTCATCACTGCACAGGATGCGGCTGTCAAGGTCATAGGGATCATCACCTGCTTTCACTGCGGACGGTTCCTTTAGAGCTTTCCCGCAGTAACAGCAAAAGCGAGCGTCAGGCAGGTTTTCGCCATGACAGGACGAACAGGTCCTGCTTTCCATCTCATTTCCACAGGCCGTGCATTTAAGCATCATTTTTCTCCTTGATACGCCCTGGGCAGAACTATTATCGCTAAATTTATGCGCCTGTCAACAAGTCGCGGGGAAAAAACCTAGACCAGGGGAGAGCTTTCTGCAAAAAGTTACCTTAAAAATGCGATCAATGGCCGCGGGCTCTACTCTTTAGATACTGGTTATAACGAGCCATGCGAGCCAGAACCCGCGCCGGCCGACGTGACGAAGGATAGATGACCACATTTTCCCGGCGCAAGGCCAGGACGGCCTCGTTCTGGTCGCGATCCGCCCCCACGATGAACTCTGAAGAAAGCAGGACCGGCTTCTGATGCTGCGCAATAATGTCAAGGATGAAATTCATGCCTCTGGTATCGGAATAGAGGGCCCCCTTCACGTATTCGGAGATGTTCTGTTCCTGCGTATCGGGAACGGTGCCAAAAACACCGGCTTGAGCGTTGGCATAGCCGAACCCGAGGACGATCAGGCCGTCAATGACCTCGGTTTTAGCCAGGGTTTCAATGGCCTTGAAAAAGGCCCCGCGGCTCATCCCGGCCACCATATCAACCGGGTTCTGCCTGTTCCACCAGGGAGGCAGCCTCTTGTCAAGGGCCTCAAGCGCTTCTTCTGGAAGCTCCACCACATCCAGCCCGGCTTCGATGCAGGCGTCAGCGGTCAGCACGCCCCAGCCGCCGCCGTTGGCTACGATACCGACGCGGTTTCCTTCCGGGAGAGGCTGGGAAATAACGGCCACCGCCGTATCAAACATGTCTTCCACGTCGTTGACCCGAATGATCCCGCACTGCTGGCACATCCCCTCAAAGACAGCGTCTGAACCGGCAATGGCGCCGGTGTGAGATTTCGCGGCCCGGACCCCGGTTGCGGTCTGGCCTCCCTTGATGAGGATAAGCGGCTTGACGCTAGTGAGCCTGCGGGCGACGTCCATAAAGCGCTTCCCGTCTGAGACGCTCTCAAGATAGGCGATGACCACCTTGGTCTGTTCGTCGGTAATAAAGTATTCCAGGAAATCTTCAGTCTTCAAAAGGGCCTGGTTTCCCACGCTGACGCATCGGCTGATGCCGATGTCCTGCTTCCAGCAGATGTGCTGGATGGACCCGGCTATGTTTCCGCTCTGGGAGACCAGGGCGATGTTTCCGGGTGGAGGAAAATTTGGCTGCATCATGCAGTAAAGCTTCATGGGATAGGGGCTGGAAATTCCGGCGCAATTCGGACCGACCATGGCTATTTGCGTCGCCCGGGCCGCGGCCGCGACTTCCTCTTCCAGAATTCGGCCGACCGAACCCAATTCTTGAAAGCCGGCCGTGATAACGACGATGGCCGGGACACCGATTTCCCCGCATTGAGCAATGGCTTCGGCCACCTTTTCCGGTGGTAAAAGAATAAAGGCCAGGTCCACCGGTCCGGGAATCTCCTTCAAACTCCTGTAAAGCTTGTGCCCCAGCAGGTTTCCTCCGGCCGGATTAATCGGGTAGACGGCCCCCTTGTACTGGCCTTGAGTCAGGTGCAGTGTGAAGGTAAACCCCCATTTGCCAATGGTCCTGGATGCGCCAATGATGGCCACAGACTTGGGATTAAAGAGAATATCTATTTTTTCATGAAGGTCCATAATTATGCCTCAAGGGAAGATGACGAATCAAACCTTATTAAAAATTACAGGGTCTTTCAAGTTAATTTTGATGTTGTTGTTGAATCCGGGAGACACTTCTCTGACAGCTTCCGGTTATACCGGCTAGACCCCTTTCCAATCCTTGACACTTATTATGGAAAAGGATATGACAAATAATCAAATAACGGCGCGACTTTGTTTCATCCACTCTTGATTGAAAGGAGAATCCAATGATCATTGATGTTCATTATCATTTTATGCCCAGGGTCAATGAACAGGGCGTGGCGCACACCGTCAAACACGCCCTGCGGGCGGCCGAAATGATGGGGATAAAGGTAGACCCAGACGAACTCAGTAAAAAGGCGGTAGAAACCTGGGGCGACCCGGACGGTGAACGCCTCCTGGCCCTCATGGACGAGGCCGGTATTGACCTGACGCTGATCTGCATGGTGGATAATATGAACAACCCGCTGCTGACGCCGGAAATGATGCAGCGAGGCAACAAAAGAATCGGGGAGGTCGCTCAGAGATACCCCGAGCGGGTCATGGCCCTGGCCGGGGTGGACCCGAGACGGCCTGAAGCGGCGGACCTAATGAAGCAATGTTTTGAGGAGTTCGGCGTCAAAGGGCTCAAGTACCATCCAGACCACGGCTATGACCCCAGCGGCCCCGATTCTTACAAGGTGCTTGAAATAGTGGCCCAGAACAACGGTATCCTCCTTACGCACACCGGGCCGCTCATGCCGCCCTCGCGGTGCAAGTTTGCCGACCCTTCATTGCTGGCCGATCTGGGGGTTGACTTCCCAGGCGTCAAGATCATCGCGGCCCATATGGGCGCCGTGGAGTGGCGTTCATGGGCCAACCTGGCCGCTCACCAGCCGAACCTTTACGGCGACATGGCCATGTGGGATTCCTATGCCTTTGGGAACTACAAGCTCTTCTGCCGTGAGCTCAGAGATATCCTTGATTACGCCGGGGCCAACAAGGTGCTCTTTGGCACGGATAACCCCATCTTCAACACGGTCAAGCCGACAAAGGACTATATTCAGCTTATCAAAGACCTGCCAAACAGCGCTCCGGCGGGGATCGAGTTTACCAAAGAGGAGGTAAATGCGATTCTCGGCGGCAATGCCGCCTCCATGCTGGGACTTAAGGCATAATAATGTCTCCGTTATCCGGCCCTGGAGGCAGTGAGGATTTTTTCCATGCGTGCAGCAGTATATTACAGCAATAAGGATATCCGGCTCGAAGAACGGCCGACTCCTTCGATCGGGCCGGGTGAACTACTGGTAAAAATTAATGCCAGCGGTATCTGCGGCACAGATGTCATGGAATGGTACCGCATCCACAAGGTGCCGCTGGTCCTGGGCCATGAAATCGCCGGGGAGGTGGTGGAAGTCGGCCAGGGCGTCGAATCGTTCAGGGTGGGCGACCGTGTGATCGCGACCCACCATGTGCCGTGCTTTACCTGTCACCACTGCCTTAGCGGTCATGAAACCGTGTGCGATACCCTGCTCTCGGGCACTCATTTCGACCCGGGTGGATTTTGTGAGTACGTGCGTCTTCCGGCGATTAATGTTGACCGGGGGACATGGAAGATACCGGCCGGGATGAGCGATGACGAAGCGACCTTTGCCGAGCCGCTGGCCTGCGTGCTGCGCGGCATTCGTAAGGCAGGATTGAAACCGGCGCAAAGCGTACTGGTGCTGGGCAGCGGCATTTCCGGCCTGCTTCACGTCAGCCTCGCTAAGGCCCTGGGAGCAGGTCGGATAGTAGCCACCGATATAAGCGCCTATCGGCTCGATGCCGCCAGCCGGTTCGGCGCAGACCATGTCCTGAGGGCCGACCAGGACGTACCCGCGCATTTTCGTGAAATCAACCGCGGCCTGGGCGCCGACGTGGTTATCGTGAGCACCGGCGCGGTTAGTGCCATGAGGCAGTCCATGCAGGCCGTGGAGCGCGGCGGCCTCATCCTGTTTTTTGCACCCACCATGGAAGGAGTAACTATACCGCTTTCGATCAACGACCTGTTCTGGCGCAAGGATGTCACCTTGACCACGAGTTACGCGGGCAGCCCGGCTGACTGCGCTGAGGCTCTTGAGCTTATTCGAGCCAAGCGTATTAACGTTCAGGATATGATAACCCATCACTTCGGGCTGGCCGACATTGTCAAGGGATTTCAACTGGTCGAAAAGGGTGATAAATCATTCAAGATCATTATCAGGCCCCAGGAATAAACGTTAAGAGATTAAAGTCTGAAAAACAAAAATAAGGAGGAAAACACAATGCCCGAAGCAGATAAGGAAGGGAAAGATTACTTTCCGGACATCCCCATGGAAAGCCGGGGCTTCTTCTTGAAGGGTGCGAATTCGCTCGATTGGGGGATGAAAAACCGCCTGGCGCGCATATTCAATCCCGATTCGGGTCGGACGGTGATGCTGGCCGTGGACCATGGCTACTTCCAGGGCCCGACCACGGGCCTCGAACGCATTGACGTGCAAATCGTGCCTCTGGCGCCTTACGCCGACACGCTCATGCTGACGCGAGGCATTTTACGCACGACCATTCCGCCGTCTTTCACCGGAGGCATTGTTCTTCGAGCCAGCGGCGGTCCGAGTATTCTGAAGGAGCTTTCCAACGAGCAGCTCGCGGTGGACATAGAAGACGCCATACGCCTGAACGTCTCCGCCCTGGCCGTGCAGGTCTTCATCGGTGGGGAGTTTGAAACGCAATCCGTGCACAACATGACCCGGCTGGTTGATATGGGAAACCGCTACGGTATCCCCATCCTCGCGGTCACAGCCGTGGGCAAGGACATGGCGCGGGACGTCAGGTACTTCCGGCTGGCCTGCCGCATCTGCGCCGAGCTTGGCGCGCATTACGTCAAGACATACTACATCCCCGACGGTTTTAACACGGTCGTGGCCTCATGCCCCGTTCCTCTGGTCATGGCGGGCGGAAAAAAAATCCCGGAACTCGACGCCCTCACCA